>JAEYIG010000121.1 GCA_023409175.1 Pseudomonadota bacterium | reverse complement strand
CTGTCGACTTTAACAGGACGCATGGTTTTGGCATTACAGAACAGTTTCCATCCCGCTTCGGACCTGTCCAGCTCGCCATCCACAAAAGACGCCCTGGATTTCACCAGTTTGCCCTGTTTGTTTTGCTCCATATACTGGAAACACAAGACACTCCCGTCCTCGTTCGACAGAACGGATTCCAGTTTCATGGATTGGCCGTCGTCAATCCGGCTCCGAAGCAAAAGTGCAGCGGCAAGTGCCCTTCTCTGGAGTTTTTCGTCGTGTCTTTCTTTTACAATCTCTTCGTAAGGTTTTTCTACCTCATCCATCCGCAGGTAATAACTGAAACCGAAACCGATCAGGATAAGCACCATGACGCCAAGCAGTATCAGCTTGATCCGTTTTCCCCTTTTGGGCCCCAATGAATCACAGCGGGGACATTTGCGAATGTCTTCATCAATTTCCTCACCGCAAACCTTACACTTCACTATTGCCATAAGTACACAATCCGTATCCAATTGAAGAAAACCCTAGTATATCAACTAATGACTGCAAAACACCGCTTATTTGTCCGTTTTTCGTGCAACCATGCCGATCAATCCTGACATTCCCGTGTGTCTTGGCCCCTCGCTGATAAAAGCGTCATAACTTTCCAGCTCCAGAATGTCGAGTGAACCGAAATAGTCCCGAAGCATGTTTTCGGTATAAAGATGTTCGGGGATCGGAGGACCTCCTGTCTTATATTCGAGCTGTTTGGGGGTATAGCCCTGCAAAATCAGCAAACCGCCTTTTTTCAGGGTCCGCACACAATTGGCAAACAGGCGTGTCCGCATATTCGGCGTGGCGAACTGAACGAAAATAACGACGACGGCATCGTATTTTTCTTCCGACCATTCCCATTCATCCACTCCGCTGACGGAATAATGCACGGATACGCCTTTTTCCTCTGCCAGTTTCTTCGCCTTTTCGACCGCCTTTTCCGAAAGGTCGAACGCATCCACGTCGAGTCCCAGACCTGCCGCCCAGACACTGTTCCTGCCTTCCCCGTCTGCAACCATCAACACCTTTTGTCCAGGCTGGAGATATCCTTTTTTCCCCACAAGATAATCGTTGGGCTCGGTGCCGAAAATATATTCCGGCTTGTCGAAAATGTCATTCCAGACTTTCACTGGCTTGCTGGCAGGCTTGTCCATGTTTTTGTTTCAGCAATCAAATAATTAATGTCAGGCAAAAGTTCTTTCAGGTTAATGCGAAATTGCGAAAATTCCTTTTTTCCACCCATAAATGCATTGTACAAAAAGGAAAACCTGCATGAAAGGCCACCATAAAAAAGCGCCGGGGTTACCGGCGCTTTTTCGTTTGACTATCATTTCAATTCAAATCCTTGCGGGGCGAATGCTTGGTGTTTTCCTGAAATTCAGCATTCTGTGCCTGACGACGATCAGGTGTATCACGTGGTTTGGAACGTCGCTCAGCTACGCGCCGTTCACGGAATTCATTCAATTCCTGACTGGCTTTCTCATAAAGGTCTTTCGGCTTGTCCATTTCTTGTCCCATCATGTAAAAATAAGTGATCTTCAATCATCCATCGGAATCAGCAGGTCTTTAGAAAACAGACCATAAATGATTTCCCTTGATCAACATATTACCTTCGGATTCATGCCTTGCATTTGAAGTGGATCAAATGTATCAAATATTTCCATATATCAAAATTTTACAGGTCGATGGGTTCCACATGCCATATGTTCCGGGCATATTCCGAAATCGCACGATCCGCCGAGAAATAACCCACGCCTGCCACATTGGCGATCGCTTTTGTATCCCAGCGGATCGTCTGGCGGTACAGGGTATCGACCTGTTTTTGCGTCGCCATGTAACTTTCATAATCCGCCAGCACCAGATAACGGTCACCGTAATTGATCAGAGAATCGTAAATGGCCCTGAACCGTCCGGGTTCATCCGGCGAAAAGAATCCGTCACGGATCTGGTCGAGCGCTTCTTTCAGTTCGGGAATCCGTTCGTAATATTCACGGGGCTGGTAATTGTTGGCCTTGATCTGCTCGACCTGCTCTGCCGTATTGCCGAAGATGAAGATATTGTCCGAACCGACGCGTTCCATAATTTCGATATTGGCCCCATCCAGCGTACCGATCGTCAATGCACCGTTCGCCGCCAGTTTCATGTTACCGGTGCCGGACGCTTCGGTTCCTGCCATTGAAATCTGTTCGGACAAATCCGCCGCAGGAATGATCATTTCAGCCAGGCTGACCCCGTAATTCGGAATGAAAACGACTTTGAGCTTGTCCCCGATATCCTTGTCGTTATTGACCTTGACGGCGACGTCGTTGATCAGCTTGATAATGTCTTTTGCCATCTGGTAAGCCGAAGCGGCCTTTCCGGCAAAGATGATCGATCTCGGAACCCAATTGACGTCGGGATTGGCCTTGATCCGGTTATATCGCGTGATGACGTGCAATACGTTCAACAACTGGCGCTTGTATTCATGGATGCGCTTGATCTGCACGTCGAAAAGGGAATCCGGATTCAGGTTCACGTTCAGGACATTCCTGACCCACCGTGCGAGCCTTTGCTTGTTCTGGCGTTTGACAGCCTTGAAGCTGCCAAGAAACGCCGGATCGTTCGCATATGGTTTCAGGCGGGCGATTTCTTCAAAGTGACGCCGCCAGTTCTTGCCGATCCGGTCATCAATCAGCTCAGACAGGAACGGATTGGCTTGCGACAACCACCTGCGCGGTGTAATGCCATTCGTGACGTTCGTGAACCGTTCCGGGAAGATTTTCGCAAAATCGGCAAAAATCGACTCTTTCATCAGTTCCGAATGAAGTTCGGACACGCCATTGACCTTGTGGCTGGCGACAACCGCCAGATAAGCCATCCTGACACGACGCTCACCCGACTCATCCACCAGTGAAACCCGGCGCAACAGGTCGTTGTCGTTTTCGAACTTCTGGGCAACCATCGTCAGGAATTCATTGTTGATGTCGAAAATGATCATCAAATGGCGCGGCAGGATACGGCCCAGCATTTCGACTGTCCAGGTTTCAAGCGCCTCACTCATCAAGGTATGGTTCGTGTACGAAAATATCTGCTGTGCCAGGGACCAGGCCTGTTTGAAGGAGACGCCCTGTTCATCGACAAGAATGCGGATCAGTTCCGGAACGGCCAGTACCGGATGGGTATCGTTCAGGTGAATGGAAATCGTCTCCGCCAGATTGTCGAAACTGGCATGATTGAGCTGGTGACGGCGGATCAGGTCCTGCAGGCTGGCCGATACGAAGAAATATTCCTGCATCAGGCGCAATTCACGCCCGGAAGCCGTTGAATCGTCCGGATACAGTACGCGCGTCACGTTTTCGGACATGTTTTTCGCTTCGACGGCTCCCGCATAATTGCCTTTGTTGAAAGCGGACAGGTTGATTTCGGAAGTTGCCTTGGCCGACCACAGACGCAAGGTCGTCGCGCACTCGGTGTCATATCCCGGAATGATCGTGTCATATGCCATCGCAAGAACACGATGGGAATCCACCCAGCGGGCCCGGCCATTCTGCTGTTCGACATGACCACCATACCGCACATTGAACTGCAGTTCCGGACGCGGGAATTCCCATGGATTTCCCCGGGTAAGCAACCAGTAATCGGGCGTTTCAACCTGGTATCCATCGACGATTTCCTGTTTGAACATGCCATAGTCATAACGGATACCGTAGCCGATATTGGCAATGTTCAGGGTAGCCATGGCATCCAGGAAACAGGCCGCCAGCCGTCCGAGGCCACCATTACCCAAAGCCGCATCCGGTTCGTAACTGGTGATTTCTTCCATATCGACGGCCAGGTCGCGCAAGGCTTCTTCCATATCTTCCCGAATGTCGAGACATTCCAAAGCGTTCTGGAAAGTACGGCCTATCAAAAATTCCATGGAAAGGTAATAGACGACCTTGCTGTTTTGCGTATAGTAAGCCGTATTCGATTTCATCCAGCGTTCGACCAGCCTGTTACGGACGGCCAGTTCAGCTGCCAGCAGCCAGTCGCCGCGCGTTGCAGTCAAGGGAATTTTACCGGACCTGTAGCGAAGATTATTCGAAATGGAACGCTTCAACGCTTCCACATCGCTGGCCAGATATCCTTCATGCAAAGGCTTTTCCATACTCATATTTTCTCCAAAGAAATCCGGGACAAAAAACGCTTGTGAACGTCATGCCCTGAAATTGTACTCAATCGCATGAACTGAATTGAAAGAAGGCGTATTCATCAAGTGCCACATGACAAGAAATATAACCGTTCAGACAGTTTTATTGCAAGTGCATCGCACAAGCAATTTCATGAAAATGGATGCATTTCAGCATATTTTCACCAATTTTCGCATCAATTAACCGACTTTTATCTGTTTATATAGTCTAACGTAATGTTCCGCTGAATGTCTCCATCCAAACGACTGGCGCATACCCCGTTTCTGCACCCTTTTCCATTTGGACTGTCTGTCGAAAAGAGCAAATGCACGCATGACTGCCGCATCGAAAGAGGGCTGGTCGAAAAGGTCGAACGAAAATCCGGTAGCCTTGTCTTCCACCAGGTTTTCCAAAGTGGAATCGGTTACCGTATCGGCCAGGCCGCCGACCCGATGAACCAGCGGCAATGTACCGTAAAGCGAGCCATACATCTGGACCAGTCCACAGGGTTCATACCGCGACGGGACCATGATGACGTCCCCTCCGGCGAAAATCCTGTGCGCCTTCAACTCATCGTAACCGATTTGCGCGGCAACCTGTCCGGGATGATTGAGGGCAAAGTCTTCAAACGCCTCTTCCAGCCAGCGTTCGCCATTTCCCATGATGACGGCCTGACCGCCATTGGAAACAATGGCATTCATCCCCTCGACAACCAGATTCAGGCCTTTCTGGGATGCAAAACGGCTGATGACGCAAAAGATCGGTTTGTCATTCTGTTCAGCGAGCCCCAGTTCCTTCTGGAGGGCAACACGGCACTTTTTCTTGCCTGTCATTGACCGGACTGAATATTGTGCTTCGATGTGCCGGTCCGTTTTCGGGTTCCACTGGTTCGTATCGACCCCGTTCAGGATACCGACGAGATCGGCAGAGCGGGACTGTACAATACCTCCCAGACCACAGGACTGTTCGCCATACTGGATTTCCCGGGCATAGGTCGGACTGACCGTCGTCACTTTGTCGGCATAATAGAAGCCTGCCTTCAGAAAGGACACCTGTCCGTAAAATTCGATGCCGTCCGGGTTCAGCATGGAAAAAGGCAAATCGAGTTCACTGAAGGTATAGGCAGGGAAATTGCCCTGATAGGCCATGTTGTGGACGGTGAAAACCGTTCCGACCGTCCGTCTGCCACTGCTCCACTCGAGCGCCTTGATATAGGCAAACGTCAGTCCGGCATGCCAGTCATGTCCATGAACGATGTCCGGCTTCCAGAACCAGTCAAACCCTTCCACAATCCTGGCAGCACACCATCCCAAAAGCGCAAACCGGAGATGGTTGTCTGCATAGGGCTGGCCGTTCGGGTCATTATACGGATTGCCGTGCCGGTCATAGAGATCCGGGGCATCGATGTAATAGACGGGAATTCCGGTGTCCGGCATTTTTCCGTACATCAGTTTGACGGAACGTGCACCGAATTTGGCAGGCAATTCAGCAACCAGATGCTGATCGAAAATGCCATGTTTGAATTCAGGAAAACCCGGCACCAGCATCCGGACATCGCATCCTGCCTTGTTCAGTTCCGGAGGC
Source organism: Pseudomonadota bacterium (assembly GCA_023409175.1). Taxonomy (GTDB): domain Bacteria; phylum Pseudomonadota; class Gammaproteobacteria; order Burkholderiales; family Burkholderiaceae_D; genus Oxalobacter. The sequence continues at coordinate 10,551 of JAEYIG010000121.1, read as the reverse complement.
AGCGCCGCCGTGACATCTGCGAGACCGCCTGTTTTCAGCAAAGGGAAAATTTCAGAACAAACATGTAAAACCCGCATCGGTGTCCTTTTCTCGCTTATTTATCAAACTTTTTCATTCAACCTTCGGGATATGTTCAAAATTGTAGAGTTTCGCGAACATTTCCTGCGTAACCAGGACGACCCCATTCGGACTGCGGTAAAAACGCTGCGCATCCAGTTCCGGATCTTCACCGATAATCGTACCTTCCGGAATCCGGCACCCCCTGTCGATGACGACTTTTTTCAGCCTTGATCCCTGACCGATTTCACAATCCGGCAAGACGACAACCTGATCAAGGTTGCAGAAAGCCTGCACCCGTACCTTGGAAAACAGGATTGTATTGGACATTTTGGACCCGCAGACTATACAGCCTCCCGAGACCATCGTATTGGAAATCACCCCATCCATACCATGCGGATCGGGAACGAATTTTGCCGGAGGTTCCTGTTCCTGATACGTCCAGATCGGCCAGTCCTCATCATAGATGTTCAGCTGGGGCATGTTCGACGTCAGGTCGAGATTGGCTGACCAGAAGGAATCGATCGTCCCCACGTCCCGCCAGTAAGGGGGGACGAACTGGGCAGAGGGAACACAGGACATCGAAAAGTAATGCGCCATTGCATTATTCTGCCCCACGATTTTAGGGATGATGTCCTTGCCAAAATCATGGGACGACGTATTGTCCCCGCAATCCTCATCAAGAAGGCGATAAAGATATTCGGCATTGAAAACATATATGCCCATGCTCGCCAGGGACTTGTCGGGGTTGTCCGGCATACCGGGAGGATCTGCCGGTTTTTCGAGGAACCGGGTGATTTTGCGGTTTTCGTCAACATCCATGACACCGAAGCCGGTTGCATCTTCGCGTGGCACTTCAATGCAGGCGACCGTACAGGGCGATTTGCTTTCCACGTGATCCAGAAGCAGCATGGAATAATCCATCTTATAGATGTGGTCACCAGCCAGAACCAGGATGTATTCAGGCTCATACGAACGCAAGATCCCCTTGTTCTGGGCGACGGCATCGGCCGTTCCGCGATACCACAAGCCTTCTTCCATCTGCTGCCCTGCGGGCATCAGGTCGACGAATTCGTTTTGTTCTCCACGCAAAAAACTCCAGCCCCGTTGCAAATGACGGATCAGCGAGTGAGGGCGATATTGCGTGACGACGCCAACGCGGCGAATCCCTGAATTGATGCAATTGGAAAGGGCGAAATCGATAATCCTGAACTTGCCGCCGAAATAGACTGCGGGCTTTGCCCGGTTATCGGTCAACTGATGAAGTCTGGTACCGCGTCCTCCCGCCAAAACCAGTGCAATGGTACGCTTGGGCAACTGGCTGGCTACAAGCATTTTATCTTCGACGAATCTCATTCTGCTCCCCGAATCGATATCTTTTTTATTATATTGACTACCACTGCTCTTACTCTTCAATTTAACATACATCCTTGAATGTATGTTAAATTCGCCGGTCGTGTTACAAAAAACATCAGGTCACGACCGACGGTTCTTTCAGTCCCGTATAAAACTCGACCTTCGCAACTGCCTGTGCAATATCGACCAGCTCTCCCAGAGCCGTTTTCATCTCCATATCGAGCCGATCTTTTTCATAGCGGTCAAAGTACACTCGAACCGTTGCACCGACAGTCCCCGTCCCTGAAAGACGGAAGATGATCCGTGAACCGTCCGTAAAGAAAATGCGTATGCCCTGTCTTTCCGAAACGGAACCGTCGACCGGGTCGGTATAGCTGAATTCATCCGCCCTCTCGATGACATAAGAGCCGAACTGTTTTCCGTTGAGAGTGTCGAACTGGCTGCGCAAATGGCTCATCAACTCGTCTGCGCGCTTGCTGTCGACATTGATGTAATCATGACGGGAATAATAATTACGGCCGTATTTTTTCCAGTGATCGTGAACGACTTCCCCGACTGACTTGCCTGTCACTGCCAGAAGATTCAGCCAGAACAGAATCGCCCAGATCCCGTCTTTTTCCCGGATATGGTTCGAACTGGTTCCGTAACTTTCTTCACCGCACAAAGTAATCTTGTTGTCGTCCAGCAGATCGCCAAAGAATTTCCAGCCGGTCGGTGTTTCGTAGCAAGGCACGTTCAGGGAGGCTGCCACCTTGTCGGCCGCCGTCGAGGTCGGCATCGAACGGGCAACGCCAACAATGCCTTTCGAATAGCCAGGGATCAGAGTCGCATTGGCGGCCAGGATCGCCAGGCTGTCGGAAGGGGTCACGGCAATATGCTTTCCCACGACCATATTGCGGTCGCCGTCGCCATCGGTTGCGGCACCCATGTCGGCTGCGCCAGGCCCATCCATGAAATCCATCAGTTCCCTTGCATTGACCGGATTCGGGTCAGGATGGTGTCCGCCGAAATCCTGCAACGGAATATTGTTGATGACCGTTCCCTTCGGGGCGCCCAGCAGGCCTTCCATGATTCTCGTCGCGTATGGACCACAAACGGCATGCATGGCATCGAAACGAAGGGTAAAGCCATTTGCGAACATATTCCGTATGGCGTGGAAATCGAAAAGCGATTGCATCAGTTCTGCGTAATCCGTCACCGGATCGATCACTTCGATCGTCATGCCATTCATTTCGGTCGTTCCCTGACGGCTCAGGTCGACATCCGGCGCATCGGCGATTTTGTATTCCGCAATTGATCTGGAACGGCTGAAAATCGCATTCGTCACTTTTTCAGGAGCAGGTCCCCCATTGGCAATATTATATTTGATGCCGAAATCCCCGTTCGGGCCGCCCGGATTATGGCTGGCGGAAAGGATGATGCCTCCGAAAGTCTTGTATTTCCGGATGATGCAACTGACAGCGGGCGTAGACAGGATGCCGTCCTGACCGACCATGACTTTGCCGAAACCGTTGGCTGCCGCCATTTTCAGGATAATCTGTATGGCTGTCTTGTTGAAGTAGCGCCCGTCCCCACCGAGCACAAGCGTTTTGCCTTCATGGCCGTCCACGGAATCGAATATGGACTGGACAAAATTTTCGAGGTAATGCGGCTGCCGGAACACCGAAATCGTTTTGCGCAGACCGGATGTGCCCGGATTCTGGTCGTTAAAAGGGGTCGTGCTTACTGTCTTTATGGACATAAAATGCTCCCGTATTTGATTTGAACGACTCGCAATCAGATACCTCTGTACAGTCTGCAGAAATGCAACAGACTGTACTGTTATCTTAGCAAGATTGTCAGGGTACCGCCAGCAAAATGGAGTTTCCGGGAAGCAATACCTGGAATTCCAGATTGGTTTTGTCCTCAAACGTATCACTGCTGTCGACCTGCACCTTCCACCTCCCCGCCGGCAAGCGGAAAATGACGGAATGAAGCGATGCATTCAACAATATAAGGCAGGTATTTGGCGGGCTATTGGTGCGTATCAACATTCCCATGCAAAAAAGGCTTTTATCGGTCCATGTGCTCCCAAGCCTTTCCGAGCCGGTCGGGGACAACCAGCGGATGACGGCATCCGTATTTTCGAATGTCCTATTGTCTTCCGTGAACCATTTGTTCTGCCTTAACGCCGGATAACGCTTCCTGATGGCTACCAGTCTTGCGACGAATTCCTGCAATGACGTATCGGCTTTTTCCCAATCCAGCCATGTCAGCTCACTATCATGACAGTACGGATTATTGTTTCCCTGCTGGGTATGTCCGAATTCGTCACCCGCTACGAGCATAGGCGTGCCTTGCGAAAAAAGGAGGGTCGCAAGCAATGCCCGGCGCAGTCTTTTCCTGCGCAAAATCACCTCGGACAGGCTCGCCTTGCCCTCCTGACCGCAATTCCAGCTCAGGTTGTGATCGGTGCCATCGCGATTGTTTTCGCCGTTGGCATCGTTATGCTTGTGGTTGTAACTGACGAGGTCCATCAGGGTAAAACCGTCATGCGCGGTGACAAAATTGACACTCGCGATCGGCTGCCGTTCCTTCTGGCGGAACAAATCGGCCGAACCGAAAAAACGGACCGCAAACTCGCCCAGAGATGGCCCCTGGTGCAACCAGAAAGAACGCATGATGTCGCGATACTTGTCGTTCCATTCCTGCCAGCCGAAGGGGAAATTGCCCAGCTGGTAACCATCGGGCCCCAGATCCCATGGCTCTGCAATCAGTTTGACATGCTTTAAGACAGGATCGGCGGCTATCGCCCTGAAAAAACCGGAATTGATCGAATAATGGATATGGTCCCGCGCCAGAATGGGCGCCAGATCGAAACGGAAACCGTCAATATGGAATTCTCCGACCCAATACCTGAGAGAATCCATCACCATTTGCAAAACACCCGGATGTCCGAGATTCAGGCAATTGCCGCAACCCGACCAGTTTTCATATCGTGCAGGGTCGGCATCCGTCAAATGGTAGTACATGACATTGTCGATACCCCGGAAGGAGAGTGTCGGCCCCCGTTCATCACCTTCGGCCGTATGGTTGTAGACCACATCAAGAATCACTTCAATACCGCGTTTGTGCAATGCCTTGACGGCATCCTTCAGTTCCGACATCGGCGTCGTTCCTGTGCGTCCCGACCAGTAGGCATTCTCGGGAGCAAAAAAACCGATGGTGTTGTACCCCCAATAATTAACGAGTCCCATCTGTGTCAGACGCGCCTCGTCCGTCTTTGAAAACATGGGAAGCAACTCTAATGACGTCACGCCAAGCCCTTGCAGATAATCGAGAATGACGGGTTCAGCCAGTGCCGCATACGTTCCGCGGATGTTTTCAGGGATGTCCGGATGCCGTTTTGTGAATCCTTTCGGATGCACTTCATACAAGATCATTTCCGAATTCGGGATGCGGGGAGAAACATCATTTTCCCAATCGTAAACTTCGTGAACGACTTTTCCCTTCAGCGCAAACACAGCCGTATCGATGTCCGATTCTCCGGAAAACGCGGCCTGTCCGCCATAATGGCCGATCACCTGTCGGGCATAGGGATCAAGGAGAACCTTGTGTTCGTTATACCTCATGCCTTTTTCCGGCGCATACTCTCCCGATACCCGGTAAGCGTAAACAAGGCCCGGTTTTGCATCAGGCAGGTAACCGCTCCAGATGCCATCTTCCACAGTCGGCATCGGCAAACGGGCTTTCTCTTCCACGCCGACGTCATCGAAGAGACAAAGCGTTACCGATCTGGCAGACGGTGCGAGAAGGGCAAAATTCACACCGGAGCCATTCCAGTGGGCACCCAGTGGAAACGACGACCCCGGTTGCAACTGAACAAGATCATCCATCTGCATCACTCCTCTTTCTTGACCAGCATGCAGGTTGCCAAAGGAGGCGCGGTCACCTCAACAGACCAGGCGTATCCGTTACTTGGAATTGGCTGCGCCAGCAACTCGTTGTTATGGATTCCGCTGCCACCGTAAATGACGGCATCGGTATTGATGATTTCCCTGTACCAGCCCGGTTCCGGGACACCGAAACGGTATCCGTATCTCGGAACCGGCGTGAAATTGCTCATGACAATGACAAAACGGCCGTTCCTGTCCTTGCGAAGGAAGGAAAAAACCGAACTGTCCAGGTCGTCATGAATGATCCATTCAAACCCGTCGGGGTCGAAATCCCTTTTGTAGAGGGGTGGAAAATCACGGTAAACGGTATTCAGGTCTCTGATCACGCGCTGTACACCGGCATGCAAGGGATATTGCAGGAGATCCCAATCGAGGCTGCCGTTCGAATTCCATTCGTTGTATTGGGCGAATTCGCCGCCCATGAACAGGAGTTTTTTGCCGGGATATCCCCACATGAATCCGTAATAGGCACGGAGGTTGGCAAAACGCTGCCATTCATCACCGGGCATCTTGCCGATCAGCGACCCTTTGCAATGAACGACTTCGTCATGCGACAAAGGCAAAATGAAATTTTCGAACCAGGCATACATCAGGCCGAAACGCATTTTGTCGTGATGGTACTTCCGGTGAACCGGATCTTCATGCATATACGCCAGCGTATCGTGCATCCAGCCAAGATTCCACTTGTAATGAAAACCGAGGCCACCATCCCACACGGGACGGGAAACGGACGGGAAACTGGTCGATTCTTCCGCCATCGTGACCGCTTCGGGCCGTTCTACCCCCACGATCTCATTCATCTTGCGCAAAAAGGCAATCGCTTCAAGATTTTCCCTGCCGCCGTATTTGTTTGGTACCCATTGTCCAGGAGCACGACTGTAATCACGGTAGAGCATGGACGCCACCGCATCGACTCGAAGGCCATCCACTCCGTAACGCTCGATCCAGTAAAGGGCATTGCCGACCAGATAGTTACTGACTTCAGTACGGCTGTAGTTGTAAATGACACTGCCCCAATCCTGGTGGATTCCCTCCTTCGGGTCGGCATATTCATAGAGTGCTGTCCCGTCAAACTTGACCAACCCGTGAGCGTCTGCGGGGAAATGTGCCGGTACCCAGTCGAGAATGACGCCAATCCCGTTGTCGTGTGCCGTTTGCACAAAATAAAGGAAATCTTCCGGAGTCCCGAACCGGGCAGTCGGAGCATAAATACCCGTCGGCTGATACCCCCACGAATCGTCCAGAGGATGTTCGTTGACCGGCATCAGTTCGATATGCGTGAAGGCGAGACTTCTGACGTAAGGAACCAGCTGTTCCGCCAGCTCCCGGTAACTCAGCCAGCGACGGCCGTCCTGCGGCAATCGCCATGAACCGAGATGGACTTCATATATGCTGACAGGAGCGTCAAGTGCATTGGCTTCCTTGCGCTTTTTGTCGGACGGTACCAGTGGAGGCAACCAGTGGACGACGGATGCCGTATCAGGCCTGAGCTGTGAACGGAATGCATAAGGATCGGCCTTCAACTGGACGTTTCCGTCTGCCGTCACAATTTCATACTTGTAAAAATCCCCTGGCATGACGTGCGGAATGAACATTTCCCAGACACCGCATTCATAGCGAAAGCGCATCACGTGCCGACGGCCGTCCCAGCCATTGAAATCCCCGACGACGGAAACCCTTTTCGCATTAGGCGCCCAAACGGCAAAACTGACACCGGAAACGCCGTCCATGACGACAGGATGGGCACCCAGTTTTTCATAAGGGCGATGATGGGTGCCTTCGGTCAGCAGCCAGACGTCGATATCTCCCAGGACGGGAGGGAAACGGTAAGGGTCTTCCAGTTCCTGGACATGGTCGCCCCAATCGATTCTGAAACGGTAAGGGAAAACTTCTTTGTTGCCGGGAATGACGGCAATGAAAAGCACCGTGTCTTTCCATCTTTTCAGCGGTACGATTTCTTCCCCTGATGCGGGATTGATGACCGATACGGAAACGGCTCCCGGAAGCAATGCCCTGACGACGAGTTTTCCTTTTTCCCTGTGCATGCCAAGCACGGTAAAAGGGTCCTTGTAATCGCCACGAATGACGAGTTCCAGCACTTCTGGCGTCACTGCATTTCGCATCGTATTTCCTTCAGGTCCGAGACTGCGATTATTTCGGGGTATCTCTTTTATATTACCCTATCCCCTCTCGTGAAATGCAGAACTTCTCAGAAAAAACGATGTCAGCAAAAAAAACCGGCCTGTTTATGGCAGGAATAAAACGTTTTTTACATATTCGGATAATTCGGCCCCCCTCCTCCTTCGGGAGCAATCCAGATTATGTTTTGCGTCGGATCCTTGATGTCGCAGGTTTTGCAATGCACGCAATTGGCTGCGTTTATCCCGAGATGGTCTTTCCCGTCAGCATCTTTCACGAATTCATAGACAGCAGCGGGGCAATAACGTGCCTCCGGACCACCATAGACGGCAAGATTGACGTTGACCGGAACGTCCGTATCTTTCAGCGTCAGATGTGACGGCTGGTTCTCTTCGTGCATCGTACCGGACAGGTACAGGGATGAAGGGATGTCAAAGGTGAGCTTGCCGTCCGGCTTCGGATAAACGATCGGTTTGCACTGTGCAGCGGGCAGAAGATATTCATGATCCGCTTTTTTCCTGTGCAGGGTCCAGGGCGCTTTTCCCCTGAAAACGACCTGATCGATACCGAACATCAGGGTTCCCCAATACAGGTTTGATCCCATCCAGGGTTTGAAGTTACGCATCCTGAACAGCTCATCATACAGCCATGACTGCCTGAAGGCGTCCGGATAAGCCTGAAGCACATCCTGTCTCCGTTCGTCCCCGATGGCTGCAAACGCCGCATCAGCCGCCAGCATTCCCGACTTGATGGCTGAGTGAATGCCCTTGATCCGGCCTCCATTCATGAAACCGGCGTCACAACCGAGCAATGCACCACCCGGGAAAACGACTTCAGGCAATGCCTGAATCCCTCCGGCTGCAATCGCGCGGGCTCCGTACGTGATCCGTTCCCCTCCCTCCAGAAAACGCCGGATGGCAGGATGGGTTTTGTAACGCTGGAATTCCCCGAAAGGTGACAGGTATGGGTTTTCATAGGCCAGCCCAACCGTAAACCCGATAGCGATTTCATTATTGTCCATGTGGTACATGAACGAGCCACCATACGTATCTTTATCCAGGGGCCATCCTGCCGTATGAATGACAAGGCCGGGCTGGTGGACCTCGGGGCGGACTTTCCAGATTTCCTTGATGCCGATGGCATAACTCTGGGGATCACGGCTTTCATCAAGCTTGTATTTCCCGATCAGCTCCTTGCCGAGTTGCCCCCTTGCTCCCTCGGCAAAAAGGGTATATCGGGCGTGCAACTCAATTCCCGCCTGAAAATTATGCGCCGGCTTGCCGTCCTTGCCGATGCCCATATTCCCTGTTGCGACACCTTTGACCGCTCCATTGCCGTCATAAAGCACTTCGACGGCTGCAAATCCCGGGAAAATGTCGACGCCCATTCCTTCCGCCTGCTCACCAAGCCAACGGACGAGGTTGGCAAGCGAAACGACATAATTGCCCCTGTTGTGCATCGCTTTGGGCAACATGAAACCCGGCGTCCTGATCGAGCCGGTCTTGCCTAAAAAGAGGAAACGGTCTTCCGTGACCGCAACTGAAACAGGCGCACCTTTCGCTTTCCAGTCGGGAAGCAATTCCGTCAGTGCACGAGGGTCCATAACTGCGCCGGACAATATATGCGCACCCAGTTCGGAACCTTTTTCGAGTACGCAAACGGAAACTTCCAGCCCGTTTTCCTCAGCCAGCTGTTTGATGCGGATCGCCGCCGACAGGCCGGACGGGCCGCCGCCAACGATGACGACATCGTATTCCATGGCCTCGCGTGAGCCGAACGTTTCACTGGCCTGTATATCTTGTTGGGTCATACTTTACTGAATTTCAGGGTTAATCCGGACGTGTCAATAATGGAGCTTATCGCAAAATCATGACATGATATTGGTTGATATCCAATTTTCAAAGCGATAAAAGGAGAAAACCTCATATGGCAAGTGACGCATTATCCGACAAAAAGCTGGTTCATGTTTCCAATATCCCGATCCGGTGGGGAGACATGGATGCAATGGGACACGTCAATAACGTCACTTTTTTCCGTTATCTCGAAGAGGCCCGCATCGAATGGTATGCCAGTATCGGCAGGGAACATGCCGGTTCGGAAACTGTCGTGGTCAGCTGTTACTGCAATTATCATGTCCCGGTCGTCTATCCGGGCAAGCTTGAAATAAGGACATATGCCGGCTCTCCGGGGCGATCCAGTTTTGAAATCGTTCAGGAAATCCGCCGAACCGATTACCCGGACATACTCTGTGCACTGGGAGGATCGAAAGTCGTCTGGATCGACATGGATACCGGCAAATCAACCCCAATTCCCGACGAAGTGCGTCAGCTGATGGTCCCGTGACCATTCCTGAACTATTTCATTCTAAACAGTCCAACCGGAAGTGAAAGACCCTGCTGTAACAAATTGATACGCTTTTCCCCGGGAAACCACTTTCATTCCGGCATTAAAGGCGGTAACGTCACTTCAAGGGAGTAATCCGTGACTGAATCCGTTATAATCTGCCCCCTGTTGACTCCGTTTTAACAAAAAACGGAGCTGTAAGCCTGACATTTGAACCGGCGAACATCCGGAAAAATAAAAATAACTGGCCGCTCCATGAAAACCGAAGAAGAAGCACAACTCGAGAAAGTATTTCCCTTTGGCGCAAAAGGCCTGATCGCCTTTCTGGCCTTTCTGAATGCCTTCGTCCCCCTCTCTATTGACCTGTATTTGCCGGCGATGCCGACAATGGCCGAGTATTTTTCCGCCACACCTGAACTGACGAACTTCACGCTCAGCTTTTTCATGCTGTTCTTTGCGGTCTCGATGCTGTTATGGGGCCCTTTTACCGACAAATTCGGACGAAAGCCGATTCTCTATATCGGCATCATCCTCTACATACTCGGCAGTCTGGCTTGTGTCCTGTCACAGAGCATTTACCACCTCATTGCCGGGCGTGCCATTCAGGCAATCGGCAGTGGCGCCATACAGGCCGTTTCGATGGCGATTGTCAAAGACAATTTCAAGGGACTGGTCATGGAAAGGGTTCTGGTCTGGATTCAGACCCTTACCATTCTCTGTC
>JAEYIG010000114.1 GCA_023409175.1 Pseudomonadota bacterium | reverse complement strand
GTGATTTTCATCAGTAACTGGTCTTTGTCTTTCATTGCCTTGTTTAAATACTTTGCATGTCAAATATTGAAGGTTGTAAATATTATCATTTCAAGTATTCATGTCAATAGAAATTTCCCATTCAGGGGTAATGTCAGGGATTTTTGTATCTTTCAGGATATATTCTTGCTTAAACAGTTCTTTTATGCCGCCTTTCCGTAACCGTTTTCCTTTTGCGAAACGGTCAATGGGGAATAGGGCAATGCATCGGGAAACAGGTCACGACGAATGCCGGCCAGCGCGGCAATCGCATTGTTTTGCTGGACGTTATGAGAGCCCGAAGCAAGCCCGTAGAGCGTGCAATCGATTTTTCCCAGCAAGGCAGGTTCATCCTTGCCCGAAATGTCTTTCATCCTGTCGGCATAAAATCCCGAAAGGCTTTCCAGAACAGGATGGACCGGGATGCCCTGTCGCTGCAATTTGGGCATCAGACGCAACAGGCGCGTCATGTTCAGCCCCACTCGCAGGTCGGAAAGGATATTCATGGCAGACAGGTAGCCGGGGTCGGAGGCAAGGCCGTTCTTGCGGGCAAGCGCCAGACGGGGAGCCAGCAGGCTGATGCCATCGACCATCCGGACGGAGACTTCCATCACGGAAGGGGCTCTCATTGCCTTGCCAAGTAGCGAAATGTCCGTCCACATGGTCTTGACCAGCCGGCGGGTGATGGCTTCGATATTGGCCGTTCGGAAAATGCTCGTGAAAAGGACGGCCATGCCGACACCGATGGCCTGGCTGACCTGTGAATTGATGAAAGAGGTCATGTTGGCCGAGCCCATGTCGAACATGGTCAGGGTCGCCAGTGTGGTGAACATGAAAGGGATGACCTTGATCATCGTCGCCGGTCTGGAGAGGTAGGTGCCGAACCACAGGAGGAAAGGGGCGAACAGCAGCAGCATCATTTCGAAGCTGTGAGCCGACGGCAGAAACAGCAGTAGATACAGGCCGGCAACCGGAGTCGACAGGAGGGTGTACAGGAACTGTACCTTGAGGACCGGAACGGGATTGTCCATTGTGGCAAAGAACATGCTGTACATGGCGGCCATCATCGGTGCGCAAAAACCCATCGGCCATCCCGAGATGACCCAGAAAAGGCACGATAGCGATGTCGCCATCATGGCGGCAAACGCGGATGAAAGGGCAAGGCGGCGGTCTACGTGCAAGGTGGCCGTCGAGACTTTTGTCTTGCGCATCTCTCCTGAAGGCATCGTTCCGGACAGGCCGATATTGATCTGGCGCCTGAGGTCGAAACAGTCCTCACAGACGTCCACGAGCCGGTACAGCTCGGCCGCAAGATTGGCCAGCAGCATGTCTTCCCAATGGGAAGAGGCGTCGATGACCGGGGTGACGTTATCAATACGCCTTCTCAGGCGTATCGCGTTGCCCGGTTCGTTTCCCACACCGACAGCCGCCCAGTCGGCAATGTCATCCATCAGTTTCTGCCATTCCCGTGAAAGTGTCCCGGTGTTGCTGTTCCTTAAGACGCTTAACCGGTCTTCAACCGTCGAGAGGATGGGGACGAGCGCGGAAAGCCTGTCCTGAAGCGCACGGATGATATTGGCAGTCCAGCGGAGATTGGAGGTGTCAAACGGCAAATGGGTGGACATCATCCGCAGTTCGGTGATGATCCCGGCGAGTTTGTTCAGGTCAACCGGATTGTCCGGATCAGGTTTCGATTCGTTCAGGACGCTGCGTACCCACTGCTGGGCGTCCTTCAGTGCCTGATCCAGCCGTCCCAGGACAACGTTGCCGACGCTTTTGGGCAGTACAAGACTGTGGACGAGGGCCGAGCAGGCGATACCCAGCGTGATTTCCTCGACACGGGCAAGGGCGACATCGTAAATGGATGAAATCGACAGGGTGGACACATCGACAAGCGACGGCAGCGCGATCAGGGTGACGGAATAGCCGGACAGCATGAATGCATAAGCCCGTGGGGTCCGGTCGAGCATGGACACGTACAGGCAGAACCCGATCCAGACGCCGAATACCAGACACAGCATTACGGAATAATTGATGAAGGTCGGAATGAAGACGACAGTGGCAAGCGCACCGATAAACGTGCCGATGACCCGGTAGAGGGCTTTCGAGCGGACGGCACCGGCGATCGGCTGGGAGACGACATAGGCCGTCAAAGGCGCCCAGAAAGGGCGGGGCAAACCAAGACGGAACGACAGGTACAGCGCCAGCATGGCACCGATGAAACTTTTGAGGGAAAAGATCCAGGCTTCCCGGTCAGGCATGGCGATCATGCTGCTTTTTTCACACCTTTAAGGCGTTCTATGGATGCCCCGAGCGTCTTGAAAACGTGCATGCAGGTATCCAGCGCCTCATCGCTCAGGCCTTCCAGCAACTGGCGGCGTAAAGGGATCAAGGCGTTTTCGATCTGTTTCACTTTTTTCCGGCCTTCGTCTGTCAGGTAGAGCAGTTTGGCACGACGGTCATGTTCGTCATCGCGGCGTTCGATCAGTCCGGAACCGGCAAGCAGGTCGATAAGCCGGACAACGGAAGAAGCTTCGATGCCGACAGCCTCGGCAATGACGCCCGGACGGACTCCGTCGCCCAACCTGCTGATGGCGACAATCGGCCATGCGACGGCCTGCGTCAAACCGAATTGTGCGGATACCTTGTCGCAGGCGGCCTTGTAGGCACGCGATACCTGTGTCATCGTGATCATGAGTTCCATAAGGGAACGGTCTTTGGTTGGCATGATGTGTTTGTTTGTCTGTGGAAAGTGATTCTGATGCATATTATTCGTATGCGAAGTATATTGTCAATGGAACATTCAGGAAAAAGAATTTTCATTTTTGTTAATGCAGTGAAATATGGATATTATTCTATTAATGGGCATAAGTTGCCGTGTTGCAAAAAAACCGGTTTGGAGAGATTGTTTTTCCAAACGGGGTGCAGGAGACAATCATGACGGATGGGAAAAAAGATTCAGGCAGCCAGTTCGGAGGCCTTCCAATGGGATCACTGATCGGTGGCCCCCTGAAAGCGTCTGCAGAGGCCCAGGCGGAACTGGCGCGATCGACGGCTGAATTCATCAGGAAGGTCTCGCTGGATGAAAGTGACGGCAAAACAGGAACGGTCTCGTTTTCCTATACCCAAAAAGTGAACGATCCTTCCGGCGCCTTGTCGGAAAAGGAAACGAACATCGGCGTGCCTTTGATTTCGCTGGTTCCTGTTCCCGGGCTGAACAGGGAGGATATTGATGTCACTTTTGACATGGAAATCAAGCCGTCAGGCAATTCGGAAGGCGCGGTGTCGGGAAGCAAAGACCAAAACACACAAGATGGCAGTGTGACAGGAGCGTCAATCAATTGGGGGGCTTTTGCCATCCCGGTCAACAGGCCTGTCATCACACGATCCGAAAAGCCTGTGGCGGGTGGGGATACCCATAAATATCATGTAGACGTGAAGCACACAGGGCAGGAGATGCCTCCGGGGTTGGCAAAAGTGCTGGATATACTGGGGAATTCGCTTGATGTGAGCGATCCCGGTGAGAAGGGAAAATAAAAAGCAGGCGAAAATGAAAGGGAAGAATTGGTGAATCGAACAGCGCGGAAAGCCCTTGATTGCAGGATTTGAAACTTTTCCTGCAGGAAATGCCGGTTTGGATTATTCTTGTCTACAGATCACTTGCCAGGGAGAAAATCATGAACAGACCATCCGTTTTCAAAATGAACCTCAAGACAGGTTTGTTGTTCATGGCTGCCCTGTTTTTCGTTCATGGATCGGCACAGGCCTCCAGCGCACAGCCTGCGCAAAAAACACCTTCAGAGCCCTGCCAGCTGACACCTGTTGAAAAATACCTTGAACGCCATCCCGAATCCCAGTGGCCGCCCTCACGCCGGGAAGAGATCAGGCGGTGCGATAACGTACCCGATCAGGGTGGGAGTGCGGTGAAGCCGTCTGCGCAGGGGCAGAAGTCGCAGAAAAAGTAGGAAAAGAGGGGGTGTCCCTCCTTACAGGAAGATTCAAGTTGGGCAAGCCAGATCATTTGAGGTTATCAACATCCACGCCGAAAAAGCGTAACCTGCGGTCAACAGCCGGATCAGTCTCGCCGGTTTTCTTGCGGGTATTGATGGCTTTTTGAGACCATTGTCGGGCAGCCACCTTGTCGACTTTCTGATCCAGAAGGCCATTGGAATAAATGGTTCCCAATTTGTCCATGGCACGTGCACTGCCGTTGTTTGCTGCCTTGGTCAGCCAGTAAAGGGACTGTTTGGCATCTGCTTTTATCCCAAATCCCTTGTAATATGCCCATCCCAGGAAATACTGGGCATCTGCATCCCCTTTTTCAGCCCCCATGATGTAATACTGGACAGCACGGTTCTTGTCTTTT
>JAEYIG010000066.1 GCA_023409175.1 Pseudomonadota bacterium | reverse complement strand
TTCAATTGCAGGACGAAATTGTTGACGCGGCGGATGTTTTCATCGGTGAATTGGGCGCTGTCACGCCTGAAGTCGCCTTTCGGGAAAATGGTGCCGGGGTTGATCGTCCCGGTCAGCAACCCGGATTCCAGCGGCCGGTAAGCCAGCACGGCTTTCTTGTGGTCCAGGCAGTAACGTACCGTTTCCTTTTCGATACCCCTGTTGATCATGGAGTAGGGGATCTGGTTGGAAACGATTTTGATGGTCTTTTCCGCTTCGGCCATCTGGCCTCCGCTGTAATTGGATACGCCGGCGTAACGGACCTTGCCCTGATCGATCAGCCTCTGGACGGCTTCGAAAGTCTCGTCCATCGGGGTGGTGTCGTCAGGCCAGTGAAGCTGGTAAATGTCGATGTAATCGGTCTTGAGGCGTTTCAGGCTGCCTTCGCATTCCGCGATGATGCTGTCCCGTGCGGCATGCCGGACGACGTCGACCGGATTGCCTGCGGCATTGGTCATGGTTGAAAAGGGAATGCCTCCGTTGATATTCCAGCGCAGCCCGAATTTGGTCAGGATCTGGATCTTGTCGCGTGGCACGCATTCGAGCGCTTCACCGATGATCATCTCCGAATCGCCCAGCCCATAGAGCGGTGCCGTGTCGAACGAGGTCACGCCCGCCTGATAGCTGGCCTGTACCGCCCGGATCGCGTCGGCGCGTTCCGCTGCCGTCCATCCTCCGTTGGCCCATGAGCCGAAAACGATCACGGAAAGCCTGATGTCCGTTTCGGGTATTTTCCGGTATTCCATATCCTCGTCCTTTCTGGATGCATAAAGGGGCTGTTTTGAATGGGTGTCAGGAAAATTCCGGTGAAGCCGTCCCATTCGGAAAAGAGTGCTTATGACGGAAAAGTGTAACGGTTTTCAGCCTGCCGTTTTCTGGATCGGTCAAATGCCGGTCAAATAAACCGGAAAGCATAAAGAAAAACGCCGGAAACATGTTTCCGGCGTCCAGGAGATTTCCGGTTTTCACACGTTGTCTTTAAAAACCGGACCCGAGCAGGGCGGTATTGATGGCGTCAGTATCCTTTTTGGATATCTTGATGTTGGCTGCCTTGGCGTTTTCAATAGCCTGTGCCGAATTCATGGCGCCGGTCAAAACGCAGGTGATGCCAGGCCGGTTCAATGTCCAGCTGAGTATCAGCTGCGGTATCGACACTTTATTGGCAGTGGCGATCGGCCTCAGGGCGTCAACGAACTTGTTGGCCTTTTTGATGATTTCAGGGGTGAATTTGGGATTGCCGCGACGCGTGTCGTGGCGGCTGAATTGGATATCGGGTGACATTTTCCCGGTCAGGAGACCCGCCCCGAGTGGCCGGTAAGCGATCAGGGCCGTTTCATGCTCGATACAGTAGGGGATGATGTCTTCCTCGATTTTCCTGTCCAGCATGTTGTATGGCATCTGGATGGAAACGACCGGAAAGGTCTTTTCGACCTTGTCGAGCTGTTCCGGCGTGAGGTTGGACACGCCGACATACCGGACTTTCCCCTGCTCGACAAGTCGCTGGATACCTTCGAAGGTCTCTTCCATCGGGGTGGTGTCGTCCGGCCAGTGGAGCTGGTACAGGTCGATGTAATCCATGTTCAGCCGACGCAGGCTGTTTTCGCATTCCTCGATGACACTTTCCTTCGATGCGTAGCGGTAGATGTCCACTTTCTTGCCATCGAAATTGATGAATGAGCGGAAGTACGTGCCTTTCTGGTAAATCCAGCGCAACCCGAATTTTGTCAGGATCTGTATCTTGTCACGCGGAAAAGGTTTCAGGGCCTCGCCAATGACGGTTTCCGTTTCGCCAAGCCCGTAAATAGGGGCGGTGTCGAAAGTGGTGATGCCCATCTGGTAACTGGCGCGTATCGCTTCGCTGGCGGCTTTTCTCTCCGAAGGTGCCCAGCCACCCGAAGCAAAGGAACCGAATGCGATAGCGGACAGGCCAAGGTCTGTATTGGGGATTTTTCTGAATTCCATATGTGGCTCCTTTTCTCTCTGGTGGCCGCTTCATCGTGAAACTCCCTTGCGGCCGGTCGTTATTATCAAATCAGAATGCGTTTTCCCACGGTCTGGACAGGCGGATGGCGCACTGGATCAAACCGACCATGCTGTATGTTTGCGGGAAGTTGCCCCACAGGACGTTCCCCTCGCGCGATACGTCGGCCGACAACAGGCCGAGATGGTTGCGGCGGGAAAGGATGTTTTCAAAGCTGGCGCGTGCCTTTTCGGTCTCGCCGATGGTGGTCAGGGCGAGTATCCACCAGAAAGTGCACACCAAGAGGGCCGTGTCCGGGACGGCTGCCTTGTCTTCTCCCTCATAGCGGAGCAGGAAATCGCCACGCAGGAGTTGTTTCTCGATCCTTTCGACCGTACCGGTAAAACGGGGATCGTCCGGTTTCAGGAAATGCAGCTCACCCATGAGGAGCAGGCTGGCGTCGACCGTGTCGCCGTTCCAGGTAGAGGTGAAGGAATTCAGTCCGGTATTGAAGGCGTTGGAAATGACTTCTTCACGGATACGTTCGGCGTTGGCCCGCCAGAGGTCTTCCTTCGCTTTCAGTTTGAGTTCTTTGGCAATCGCCGACAGCCGGTCACAGGCCGCCCAGCACATGACGCTTGAGAAGGTGTGCACCTGTTCTTTTTCATTCCGGTGCCAGATATCGGCATCGGGCTGGTTGAACCGGGCGACAGCTTCCTCACCGAGCCGCTCCAGATCGGTGAAAACGTTCCGGTCGGCAGGGCGGTGAAGGCGCCTGTCGAAGAAGGCTTGCGTACAGGCGAGAATGGCAGAGCCGTAAACGTCGTTCTGGGTTTCCCTGTAGGAACTGTTGCCGATCCGTACCGGCCCCATGCCGTTGTATCCGGCAAGGTCGGGTGCAATCCTCTCTTCCAGGTCGGCATTGCGGTGTATGCCGTAAACGGGCTGGAAGGGGAGTCCCTTTGAATCGGCGATGATGTTCAGGATGTACTGCAGGTAACGCTCCATCGTCCCGGTCGCGCCAAGGCGGTTCAGTGCACTGACGACGAAGTAGGAATCGCGCACCCAGCTGTACCGGTAGTCCCGGTTGTGTTTCGCGTCCGGAGAGCCGGGGATCGACGTCGTGACGGCCGCGATGATCGCACCGGTATCGTAAAACGTGTTCATGCGCAGGGTGATGGCGGCGCGGATGATGGTGTCCTGCCATTCGAACGGCATCGAGACGTTATGGATCCAGTTCTGCCAGTATTTGACGGTCGCCTCGTAGTAGGCGCGTCCGATGTCCTGGGGCGCGGATTCGACGGCCTGGTCGGGGCCGAGGATAAGGGTGACGCTGTCTTCCAGGAAGAACGCCTTCTCGTCCAGTATGGAACTGATGGATGCGTCGGTCGTGACACGGAGGGTCTGCTCCGAACCCTGATAGGAAATATGGTGCGCGCCCGGGAGGACCTGCGGGGATTCGCTGCCGTAATTGACGCTAGGCCGTACCCGGATGGTGATTCTCGGACGTCCCGCCACGCGCCGGATGATCCGGATGATCGACGACGGGGTGAACAGGCGGTCGTGCATCGGGAAACACGGTGCGAAATCAATGATTTCGATCACGTTATGGGCATTGTCGCCGAAGCGGGTCACCAGCACGGCGGAGTTGCGCTCGTAATACTGGTCGGCCTGACGGATCTTCTCGAATCCGACATCAATGTAACCATGGTCCTTTTCCTTTTTGACCGGGTCCATCAGTTCGCAGCAGATGGGGTCGCTGTCGAAATAGGGGTAACACCACCAGACAATACGGGCGTTTTTGTCCACCAGTGCGCTGGTGCGGGAATTGCCGATCAGTCCGAGTTCCAGTGTACTCATTCCTTGGTCCTTTTCTGCGATGGCGCATCCGCATTGACATTGAAGGCGGAAGTGTTGGCCATCAGGGTTTCGATAATGACGTCCAGGAGGGTGACGATATCTTCCTGTGTTTCCAGGTAAAACTGTGCGGAGCTGGTGTCGTCCTTTTCGACATGGACCGTCAGGATGTCCGGGCGGTTGAGCCGGAAAACGTTTTCATCCGTTTCGTCGTCACCGGCGAAGAGGGCTGTTTTGCTCCCGGCGATACTCATCAGTTCGGCCAGTGCGTCTCCCTTGTTCGGGGAACCTTTCGGGATCAGGTTGTAAACGTATTTCCCCGGAAGGACGCGTGCGGTCGGCGCGACTTTTTCGAACAGTTTCAGGAGCTGTTTTTCCGTCGTTTCGTAATCGGCCGCTTTCCGGTAGTGGACGGCCAGCGTATAGCGCTTGTTGTCCAGCGAGATGCCGCGGTCGTATTGGGAAGTGTCGGCCAGTGCCGTTTTCAGGGCATCCGCCCAGCAGTCCACGGATTTGCGGAACTGGTCGCTGTCCTTTTCACGGCCTGGAATGCCTTCGCTGCCGTGGTTGGCGACGAGATAGTCGGGTTTGAATGCCATCCGGGCGCGGATGTCGGCCAT
>JAEYIG010000064.1 GCA_023409175.1 Pseudomonadota bacterium | reverse complement strand
CTTATCTATCCTGACGACGTTCCCGGCCTGGTGGCCGAAGTCCAGCAAAGCAAAATCGCCAATGTCGCCGCCCATTTCGAATACCGGATGATCAGGAAGAACGGCGACATCATCTGGGTACACGATGTCGGCCGCTGTTTCGTTGACAAGGATGGCGACAACGTCATCAGTTGTTTTGTCATGGATATCACCAAGCGTGTCGAGCGCGATGCCCGGGAGAAAAACACCCAGCTTGAGATCACCCGCAAGACACAATTCCTGTCGCAGCTTTACGATACGATCCCGAGCGCCATTCTCCAGTTGTCCATCGACCCGGGGCATCGCATCATCAACGCCAACCGGGCGGCATGGGAAATTTACGGGTATACCCGCGACGAGTATTTGCGGGAAAAAAGCGACCCGTTCCTTCATGTCCTCGACCGCGACATGTTCTGGATACGCAAGCGGATTGACGAACTGGCCAGAAATGGCGGTTCGATCACTTATGAACGGGAAGCGAAAAAGAAGGACGGGACCAGTTTCTGGATCAATGTGACGATTGAACGCCTGACCAATTTTGACGGCATTGAAGTCCTTCAGGCGGTCTTTTCGGATATCAGCGAAGTCAAGAAACTGCAGAAAGAACAGGAACAGGAACGCGCCATCGAAAACCGTTCCCTGCGTGCGGCCATTTATACGGCTTACCAGCTCATCATTCGCGTGAACCTGACGCAGGATACGTATGAGGCACTTTCCGAGCGCGATTTTGTCGTCAATTATGAACCTTACGGCTATTTCAACGACCTGATGGGTCAGGTCACTGCAGGTGTCCATCCTTCTTGGCGGGACGCTTATGCCGCCACTTTCGCGCAGCGCCCCATGCTGGAGCGTTTCAGCCGGGGTGAAAAAGAGATTTACATGGAATACCAGCGGATGGGGCTGGACGGGATTTACCACTGGATTTCCATTACGGGTATCCGTATCGAGAATCCCTACAACAGTGACATGCTGTGTATCCTGCTGGTGAAGGTGCTGGACGACCAGCGTGCCGAACAGGCCGTCCAGGAACAGGTGTTGAGGAACGCCCTTTCCGCCGCCCAGCTGGCCAATCAGGCCAAGTCCGATTTCCTGTCCCGGATGAGCCACGATATCCGCACTCCCTTGAATGCGATCATCGGCATGAGTACGATCAGCCAGTTGAAGATGGAAGAGCCGGAAACATTGAAGGACTGTCTCTCGAAAATCGACGTGTCCTCCCGTTACCTGCTCTCGCTGATCAACGACATCCTGGACATGTCGCGCATCGAGAGCGGCAAGATGGACCTTTCAAGCGAACGTTTCGATTTCGTCGAGCTGATGGGCAGCATCAATGCCATCATTTACCCTCAGGCAGTCGGTAACCGGCTCTCTTACCAGATCCACCATCATGAATCGCTGGACCGTTACTACCTTGGCGATACGCTCAGGATCAACCAGATCCTGATGAACCTGCTGTCCAACGCGATCAAGTTCACCCCATCCGGCGGACGGATCGACGTTTATATCAGTGAGCAACGGCGCAATAACGGGTTTGCCTATATCGAATTCAAGGTGAAGGATACCGGCATCGGGATGTCGCCTGAATTCATGAAGCGCCTTTACCTGCCTTTCGAGCAGGAAACGGACGACGTTGCCCGCAACAAGGTCGGCAGCGGCCTTGGCCTGTCCATCGTGTACAGTCTTGTGCAGCTCATGGGTGGGACGATCGACGCCAAAAGCGAAAAGAATACGGGCACGACGTTCACTGTCGTCCTCCCTCTCAGGGTCGCCATCTCGGAAAACGACCGGGAAATTGCCACCCGTGCAAAGGAATTGCTGCAGGGCAAACGCGCCCTGATCGTGGATACCGATGCGAAAGCCGCCACTCAGGCGCAGTCCATCCTTGATGAGATCGGCGCCCGCGTCAGTTCTGTTGATTCTGGCGTTGCAGCCGTCGAAACGGTCAGGACAGCGATGGAAAACGGCGACCCTTTCGACATTGCCCTTCTCGATTGGGAAATGAAGGACATCAACGGGAGCGAACTGACCCGGCAGATCCGGAAATTCGCACCGCCTGAGAAAACCGTCATTATCGTGTCGGCTTATGACTGGAACACTTTTGAACTCGATGCCCGTGCGGCAGGCGTGAATTATTTCCTGGCAAAACCGTTCTTCGCCTCGTCTTTCTGCGAAACCCTGCTGCAACTGCAACATGATCATCGGCTGGGCAAGAAAAAGGAAAACAGTCGCCACTATGTGGGACGGCGTTTTCTGCTGGTCGAAGACAATGAACTGAATATGGAAATTTCCAAATCCCTGATGGAAATCCACGGAATGGAAGTGGATACGGCTGAAAATGGACAAATCGCCGTGGACAAGTTCCGTTCTTTCCCTCCGGGTCATTTTTCAGCCATTTTGATGGATATCCGGATGCCTGTGCTGGATGGGCTTGAGGCCACACGGCAAATCCGCTCCCTCGACCGTGACGACGCCCGACACGTTCCCATCATCGCCATGTCGGCCAA
>JAEYIG010000052.1 GCA_023409175.1 Pseudomonadota bacterium | reverse complement strand
ATTCAATCTGTCTATTCCAGATTCTGAACCTGTTCCCGAATCTGTTCGATCAGCAATTTCAGATCCATCGAGGCACTGGACAATTCCTTGATAACCGCTTTTGACCCAAGGGTATTGGCTTCCCTGTTCAGCTCCTGCAACATGAAATCCATGCGTTTACCGACCAAACCACCTTTTTCGAGAATGTTTCTGGTTTCTTCCAGATGGATCTTCAGTCGGGCCAGCTCTTCCGCAACGTCGATACGCATGCCATACAGGGTCACTTCCTGACGAATCCGCTCGGAAGCTTCCTGCTGGGTTACGGTGGCATTTGCATTCTCCGCAATAGCCATTCCCAACGCTTCCTGCATACGTTCAACCGCCTTCTGCTGGAACTGGGCAACAAGCTGTGGAATCAGTGGTTCAATACGGGAAACGATTTCCTGCATGGCATGAATCCGGTCCACGAGTGCCTTCGTCAACGCGGCCCCTTCCCGTTCACGTTCCGCTGTGAACGTTCTGAGAGTATCCGTCATGGCCTGCCTGACCTGCTGCTGCAGGGTTTCCTGATCGGGAGCAACCTCCTCGATCATGCCAGGCCATCTCAACAGTTCATTGACCGACATGACATTCGCCTGCTCCGACTGGTGACGTATCTCATGCTGCAGCTTGATCAGTTCTTTCAGCAAAGGCTGATTCAAGGTCAGCGTGGAAGCATCCTGTGCACTTCTGGCAAAGGAAAGACGGCATTCGACCTTTCCCCGTTTGACGTCTGCCATGATTGATTCACGGAAAAACGGCTCATAGGCACGGAATTCATCGTTCATTCTGAACTGGAGATCAAGAAAACGGGAATTGACACTCTTCAATTCAATAGTCAGGGTACCTGCAACCGTTTCAATTGAAGTGGTCGCATAAGCCGTCATGCTCCGAACTGCCATCCTGTTTTCCTTTCAAATATCCGTTGACTGTCTGGACGTTACCTTAACATCAAAAAACGAAAAATGGTTTTAATTGGCGCAACCGCAATATATGTCGCAACCAATAAAAAACGGCACGCTCTTGCGTGCCGTTTTTGTACAACAAAATTTCTTTATCGCAATTGAAACTGCCGTGAGTTATTTTGCACGGCTGCGATATTCACCGGTACGGGTGTCGATTTCGATCTTGTCGCCCGTGCCTACAAAAAGAGGAACCTGAACTTCAAAACCGGTCGCGATCTTTGCCGGTTTCATGACTTTACCGGAAGACGTGTCACCCTTGACAGCAGGTTCGGTGTAAGTCACTTCACGAATGACCGTATTTGGCAATTCAACGGAAATGGCTTTTTCGTTATAGAAAACGACTTCACAAGGCATCCCGTCTTCAATGTAATTCAGGGCGTCGCCCATATTTTCCGCTTCGACTTCGTACTGATTGTAATCAGCGTCCATCAAGACATAGAGAGGATCGGCAAAATAAGAGAAAGTCACTTCTTTCTTGTCCAGAACGACAACATCGAACTTGTCATCTGCACGATACACGGATTCCATATTGGTTCCGGTAAGCAGATTCTTCATTTTCATTTTGCAAACGGAGGAATTGCGGCCAGATTTGGTGTATTCGGATTTCAGAACGACCATTGGTTCATTGTTGACCATGACAACGTTACCGGCGCGTACTTCTTGTGCTGTTTTCATAAAATTGTAAAAAAATAATTAAAAATCAAAGCTTCAGTTCTGTTTGCCGGTCATTTTCGAACCGACTCTGAAAAAGCGCTACGTGGGAAAAGGAGTATTCTAACGCAAAGTATTGATAAATCGAAGCAAACGGGAAGCCAAATCTTCACGATCTGTCAGTTTTTTGAACCAGTCCGTTGCATATTGCGTCCATTCCGGGGAAATTTTATCCAGATTCACCCGGCAATCGGAAATGGGTTTTTCATTTATCCTTTCATTCCATGAATTCCAGAAAAGGCGGATATCCGCCGTCTTTTCTTCGGGTAAGCCAGACAGATACAAATCCAGAAACGCATTCAGCTTGACCATATGGGCATCCTCATCCTGAGGATAAATGTGCCACGCAAACGGTCTTGCCGCCCATTGCGCCCGGACAAACGAGTCTTCCCCACGGATGAAATTGAAGTCGCACGACCATAACAAACGGTCGTAATCGTCCTGTTCCAACATCGGCAAAACCTGTATCGCCAGGTTGCCTGATTCAAAGCGCGTTCCGGCAATGGCCTTTTGTCTGATGAACGATTCGACCTGTTCCGTCGCCACTCCCTCCGGAATCACGCACAAGACTTTTTTTTCAAGCCTTGCCAAACTGT
Organism: Pseudomonadota bacterium; assembly: GCA_023409175.1. Taxonomy (GTDB): domain Bacteria; phylum Pseudomonadota; class Gammaproteobacteria; order Burkholderiales; family Burkholderiaceae_D; genus Oxalobacter. Next base: position 2,298 of record JAEYIG010000052.1, on the reverse strand, counting down.
CCAGGAGCGCAATGACCGGTGCATCGGGATAACAAAACAGAGAAACCATCCATTGTTCCGGACTGGCCTTGACACCAAGTCGTGAAAGAAAACCGATCGCGTTTTGCCGATCGAGCTGAAAATTCTCACGTTCCGAAACGATTGATTTTTCACGTATCAATCCGCCGGTGCGGTCGGTAAATCCAGGGAAATAAAAATATTTGGTAAGGTCAATCCATGATTGCGGCGAAGCCATCGCATGGCAGTCAGGAACCCATGATTCTGCGCTCAGATATTCGAGATTGATCCAGACAGGATGTGGCTTCTTTTGAGCCATCTGACGAACATAACTTTCCGGCAAACGGGCACCAAAACCTTCAATCACCACATCGGCAATCCCGTCCAGGGACAACCCGGGAAAAACTTCAGGCCACAAACGGACATCCACACCGGAAACCGTCTGCCTTTCAAGCCTGTCATCCATCCCGGCAATGATTCGCTTCAAAACCGAGGGTTTGTCTATCCAGAGTGTCACACGACAATCGTGCTCATTGACCAGCTGTCTGGCAAGACGCCAGCAAACACCGGCATCGCCGAAATTATCGATCACCAGACAGAACAGATCGATTTTCAACGACGATACCTTCATTCAGTGATACTGGAAATACATGGAATCAAACGGCTGAAGCCAGCAACGGCAGCATCTGGCCGAAAATTCTTGGGCTTCCGGCAACAATATTACCCGTCTTCAGATAGCTGGCTTCGCCATCGAAATCGGCAACGATACCGCCCGCTTCGGATACCATCAGCGAACCGGCAGCAATATCCCAGATCCTGAGGTTCTTTTCAAAATAGCCGTCATAACGGCCACAGGCGACATATGCCAGATCCAGCGCGGCAGAACCCGGACGGCGCAAGCCCTGGGAATTCATGGTCATCACTTCGAACATCCGCAGGAACTCCTTCAATGCTTGCGGGTCCTTGTTACGGTTGGCAAAACCGGTCCCGATGAGAGCCTTCGACAAGCGGTCTGTCTTGCCGACACGAATGCGCTTGTTATTCAGAAACGCCCCGCCGCCCTTGGATGCCGTGAACAGGTCGTTATGGACAGGATCATAAATCACGCCCTGAGTGACAACCCCCTTTTGCTGCAATGCAATCGAAATACAGTAAGCCGGGAACTGGTGCATGAAATTGGTCGTACCGTCCAGAGGATCGATAATCCAGATGTTTTCGCTTTCGTCATTCAGGTTGTTCGATCCACCCGATTCCTCAGCCAGGATGGCATGAGTCGGATAAGCCGACAGCAAAACGTCGATAATGGCTTCTTCAGCAGCTTTGTCGATTTCAGTCACATAATCGTTTGGCGCTTTCTGTTCGACCTGGATCTGTTCAAGATCGAAAGACGCGCGATTGATAATCGTAGCGGCACGACGGGCGGCTTTGACCGCCGTGTTAAGCATTGGTTGCATAGTGCTTCCGTAAAAATGGCGACAACACGCATATCGGAAAACCCGGTGCGGTGTCATAATGAATAATTTAGAAAACCGGACAAACAAAGAATCGGACTTTATTGTAGTCGATTTGAATACTTTGTTTCCCAAAACCTGATATTGTAAATGAACCAGCGAAAAACCGACACATCCGTTTTTTCAACTTTGCGTTTTATATTAGTCGGAACCAGCCATCCCGGCAATGTCGGCGCGGCCGCCCGCGCCATCAAGACCATGGGATTTTCCCGTCTTGTCCTCGTCAAACCCCGTTTTGAAGATGTCCTGAAACAGGAAGAAGCCATCGCCTTTGCCAGTGGCGCCCAGGACATTCTCGAAAACGCCCTGATTGTCGATACACTGGAAGAAGCATTGCAGGATTGCCATTTTGCCGCCGCCCTGTCTGCCAGGCTCAGGGAATTTTCCCCGCCGATTCATACCCCCAAACAATTTGCAGACAACATTCTGACAAACGAACATGCCAACTGTGCATTGGTGTTCGGAAGCGAACGCTATGGCCTGTCAAACGAAGACGTCGAACAATGCCATGCCCTGATCAATATCCCGGCCAATCCCGAATACAGTTCCCTCAATCTGGCCCAGGCCATCATGATACTGGCCTACGAATGCCGGATGGCGCTATTGAATAAGGAAAACCTGCCCGAACGGGATGAAAATATCGGTTTTCACGGCGAATCCGCTTCCGTGGATCAGATCAACGGCATGTTCACCCATCTGGAATCAGCCCTGACCACGATTGGGTTCCTTAACCCCGACAACCCCAAAAAACTGATGCCGCGTCTGAGACGCCTCTTCTCGCGTTCGAATC
>JAEYIG010000038.1 GCA_023409175.1 Pseudomonadota bacterium | reverse complement strand
GTTCCGCGATTCCATGTCGAGACCATCAACTGGCCCTGATAATCGGAATCGATCAGACCCACCAGATTGCCAAGGACAATACCGTGTTTATGTCCGAGCCCGCTCCTTGGCAGGATCAGCGCGGCATAGCCCGGATCGGCAATGTGGACGGCCAGTCCGGTCGGAACCAGTTTCGTTTCACCAGGCAAAATGGCGAGAGGTTCGTCAATGCAGGCTCTCAAATCCAGACCGGCGCTTCCACTCGTGGCATATGAGGGTAGATATTCCCTCATTCTGGCGTCCAGTATTTTGATATCTATCGTTTTCATGGGTACTTCTTTAAAGTCGTTTCGCGATCTGCCCGATCAATTGACGTGCAAGAAGCTGTTTGCTGCCGTGAGGCAGTTCAAGCGTTCCGGTTTCATCGAACAGAATGAGTGTATTGTCGTCTTTGCCGAACGTTTCGTGCCCGATATTGCCGACCAGAAGAGGGATGCCTTTTTTCTTGCGCTTTTCTTCGGCATGTTGCTTCAGCTTTTCGGACTCGGCGGCAAATCCGACGCAATAAGGAGGGTCAGGCAGTGCGGCGATGGATGCCAGAATATCGGGATTTTCGGCAAATTCAAGTGCAGGCTTGTCGCCGTTCTTGTTTTTCTTGATTTTCTGGTCGCTGGCATTCGCGACACGCCAGTCGGCGACTGCCGCAACGGAAATGAAAATATCCTGATGGCTGATATGAGACATGACGGCGTCACGCATTTCGATCGCCGTCATGACGTCGACACGATCGACACCGTAAGGCGTATCCAGAGCCGTCGGGCCCGAAATCAGGGTTACGTTCGCCCCTGCTTCACGGGCCGCACGGGCTATGGCATATCCCATTTTCCCAGACGAACGGTTCGTGATGCCACGAACCGGGTCAATCGGTTCGAACGTCGGGCCGGCGGTAATCAGGACACGTCTGTTTTGCAGGACTTTGGGCTGTAAGGCCGCGATGACTTCTTCCAGCATCTGGGCCGGTTCGAGCATACGGCCGTCACCGATTTCACCGCAGGCCTGAAAACCGGATGCCGGGCCCATGATCAGGGTGCCGTCTTCTTTGAGCTGGTTCAGGTTTCTCTGTGTTGCCGGTTTTTTCCACATTTCGGCATTCATCGCCGGCGCGACAATAAATGGAATATGTGCGGGACGGGCAAGGCACATGGTAGACAATAAGTCATCCCCGAGGCCATTCGCCAGTTTGCTTATGAAATTGGCTGTACAGGGGGCGATGACAACAGCGTCCATCTGACGGGTCAGGTCGATGTGAGGCATGTTGTTGTCGATCTGCTTATCCCACTGGTTGGAATAGACGGTATGGCCCGTCAGGGCTTGCATGGTCAGTGGCGTAATGAATTCTTTTGCGCCGTCGGTCATCACGACCTGAACGGATGCGCAGGCCTTGATCATGGCACGGGCGAATTCGGCCGATTTGTAACAGGCGATACCGCCAGTCAGTCCCAGTAATATTTTTTTGCCGGACAAGTCCATAATTTCTCCAAAGTCCTGATGACTTTCAGATGATGCGGCGTCTATTTTTTATTGACCCGTTTGAGTTCATCAATGACGAACAGGACGGCTCCCACACAAATGGCGCTGTCGGCGATATTGAATGTCGGCCAGTGCCATCCGTTTGCATAAACGTCAAGAAAATCGATAACGTGACCGTAAAGGGAACGGTCGATCAGGTTGCCGATGGCGCCTCCCAGTATCAATGCCAGTGACAGGCAGAACAGCCGCTGCTGGGAATGGCGACGCAACAGGTAAACAATGAAAACGATAGCGGCAATACTGATTGCTGTAAAGAAGTAACGTTGCCAACCGGCTTGTGTCGCCAGAAAACTGAATGCGGCGCCTTCGTTGTATACCAGGGTCAGGTTGAAAAACGGGGTTACCCGGATCGCCTGCCCGTAACTCAGGACATGAGTGATCCAGATCTTGGTGAACTGATCCAGAAGGACAAGGATGATGGCAATGCCCAGCCAGGGGACGATGCTGTTGCTGTTCGTTTTAAAAACGGGTTTTCTTGTTGCCATATAAGAATAGTCGTAAATGCCTCCGGGAGCCGTTGCAAACCGGAGGCAGTGTCATTTAAAAAAATCAGACGAATTCGCGTTCTTCACCTTCGCCGAACAGGTTGGCGGCGCAACGGGCGCAAAGGTGAGGATGTTTCGAATCGGCTCCGACATCGTCGCGATAGTGCCAGCAGCGATCGCATTTCTCAAATGTCGATGGCTTGACGGTGATGGATTCGTCTTTTTCATCCGCGACTTCGATGACGTCGGCTCTGGATGTGATCATCAGGAATTTCAGGTCGTCATCCAGACTCTTCAGGAGACCGAATTTGTCACCGCTGGCGCGGATTTCAATTTCAGCCTGAAGGGATGAACCGATTTTTCCCGAGATGCGGACTTCTTCCAGTTGCTTCATCACATCGGCGCGAATGGTTTTCAGCTTGCCATATTTGTCGAGAAGCGCTTTTTCGTCCTTGATTTCCGGCAGGGAATACGAAGTTAAGGTGAAAAGGGTTTCATCGCTTGCTTCAAATTCTTCCTTGCTGGCGAAAACGGCCCAGGCTTCTTCTGACGTGAACGACAGGATCGGAGCCATCAGACGCAACAAAGCATGCGTGATATGCCAGAGAGCCGTCTGTGCTGAACGGCGGGCTTTCGACGCTTCGCCGGAGGTATATAGACGGTCTTTCAGGATGTCGAGATACAGGCTGCCCAGTTCTTCCGAACAGTACGTCTGCAATTTTGCGACGATCGGATGGAATTCGAATTTTCATAATGCGCCATGACTTCGCTTTGCAACGACTTCATGGACGCCAGTGCATAGCGGTCGATTTCCAGCAGCTCGTCGATGGCGACAGCATCTTTTGCCGGATCGAAATCGGCGGTATTCGACAGCAGGAAACGCAGGGTATTGCGGATACGGCGATACGCTTCCGTCACGCGTTTCAGGATTTCATCGGAGATCGACAGCTCGCCGGAATAATCGGTCGCTGCAACCCACAGGCGC
>JAEYIG010000022.1 GCA_023409175.1 Pseudomonadota bacterium | reverse complement strand
GCCTTCTTCCTGCCCCGTTTGGCAGGAACGGCTTCAGGCGTAACCGGCAATTCCTGCGCCGCCACAGCACTTTCATCCAGCTTCTTGCGACCGCGTTTTTTAACGACAGTCGTATTGTTGGTTTCATCAGTCACTGATAGGGATTTATCTGATTTATTCATGTCGTCCGTTGTCCGCTCGATAATCCATTTATGCCGGCATAAACCGGCGTATTGTCAGACGATACCGTGGGCGCGTTCCTGAGTAACAATATACACACCCATCTCGTACGTAAAGTCTTATATTATAACACTTTTCACATATCTTTTCTTGCTTAATTTCCGCTCAAAAAGATTTACTGCCGCAAATTTTCAGCATTCATTTCTTTCTGCAAAGTTTCCTGCTGCTGCTTCAATTCATAATAACGCCGGTTTTTTTCTTCAGTTGACAAACTGGATGAAAACAGTTTTTCCATTTCCGATGACAATATGCGCAACCGGATCTGACGCACCGCCCCTTTCAGATCCAGTAACGCCGGCTCGGGCTCAAATTCATGCCCAACCGTTTCCTGAACCAGTTGTTCACAATCCACTCCGTCAAGCCGCAAGTGTTCAACGAGTGCAGCCAGACTGATTTGTTCTCCCGTCTCACCGATGGCATTGAGAATCGCCATCAGGAGTTCACCCTGGTCAGGTGAAAAAACCTTTATGGTTTCGATATCCCCGGAACTCAATTCCGAAGCGAACCGGGGGTACATCATCAACAACCTTAACACCTGTCTTTCAAGTCCGACGACAGGAGGCCGTGGCGCCCGCGCCTGTATGCGCCTGGCGGGAATCACCGGCTTCACAAACCCTAAAAACGCTTCAAGCTCATCGTCAGGAGTTTGTGTAATCTGGGCCAGCCTTCTCAAAATCTGCAACCTCAGGGCAGACGGCGTCAGGGCAGCGCAAAGCGTTTTGGCTGTGTGCTGCGTCCGCGCCCTTCCTTCCAGAGTATTCAGGTTACTGTCGCCAACGATTTCCTCCAGCAGAAATTCCGACAAAGGCGTCGCTTTCTTTACCAGCGCTTCAAATGCATCGGGCCCATACTCTCGAATATAGCTGTCCGGATCATGTTCTGGCGGCAGAAACAGAAAACCGACGCCTTTTGTATCCGATACGTGCGGCAAACTGGCTTCAAGCGCTCTCCGTGCCGCTCCCCGTCCTGCCTTATCCCCATCAAAAGAAAAAATGATACTGTCCGTCTGCCTCATCAGCTTCTGTACCTGAACCGGCGTGCACGCGGTCCCAAGCGTTGCAACCGTTTGCGGAAATCCAAGCTGCGCCAGTGCAACGACGTCCATGTACCCTTCCACAACGAGAACGTAACCGGATTCCCGGATGGCCTGTCTTGCCTCGAACAAACCGTATAACTCATTTCCTTTTTGAAATAAGGGTGTTTCCGGCGAATTCAAGTACTTGGGCTCCCCCTTTTCCAGAATGCGACCGCCGAATCCGATGACCTGCCCTCTTGTATTGCGTATCGGGAACATGATCCTGTCCCTGAAACGGTCGTAACGTCTTGAGGATGACTGGAAGGCCTCATCACCCTGTTTCTCAATCACCAGTCCCGCTTCTTCAAGTTCACTGGCACGATAATCCTCGAAACTGTTTTTAAGACTGTCCCTTGTCTCCGGGGCATATCCCAATCCAAACTTCAGCGCAATCTCGCCGGTCACCCCTCTTTTTTTCAGATAATTGATTGCCTCCGGCGATTTTTTCAGTTGCTGTTTATAAAAACGGCTCGCCTGCGTCATCACTTCCGTCAATGCCAGCGTCCTGGCCTGTTTTTTGGCACGCTCGGCTGGCGGAATGCGCGATTCGTCCTGCGGAACCGTCATGCCGACGCTGCCCGCCAGTTCTTCCACAGCTTCGACAAACGAAAGTCCGGAATGTTCCATCAGGAAAGTGATCGCCGAACCATTTCGCCCACATCCGAAGCAGTGATAAAACTGTTTTACGGGACTGACGGTAAAACTGGGGGATTTTTCAGTATGAAACGGGCACAAACCGAGAAGGTTTGCACCCGCTTTTTTCAATTGCACATGATTGCCCACCACCTCGACAATGTCAACGCGGTTAAGCAGATCCTGTATAAATGACTGGGGTATCACGAATTCAAAAAACCTTTTTCATTCGCGAAACGTATCGCGTATTGACGAATGGCTCAGGCTTTGGTCAGCGCTTTTTTGACCAGCGCCGAAACAGCCGACATATCTGCACGTCCTGCAAGACGTCCTTTCAGGACGCCCATTACCTTGCCCATATCCTGCGGACCGGAAGCTCCGGCTCCGGCAACAGCCGCCGCAACTTCTTTTTCGATTTCCTCTTCCGAAAGGGCGGCAGGCATATAAGCAACCAGTACTTCCACTTCCGCCTTTTCGTTGTCAGCCAGATCAGGACGGCCGCCCGCTTCAAATTGCGTAATGGAATCCTTGCGCTGTTTGATCATTTTCTCAATGATGGCCAGCACTTGCTGGTCATTCAACTCGATGCGTTCATCCACTTCCTTCTGCTTCATGGCAGCAGTCAGCATACGGATCGTACCCAGACGCTTGGCGTCCTTCGCACGCATGGCATCTTTCATGTCAGCGACAATCTGTTCTTTCAGGCTCACGTCACAACTCCAGTATTTTTTGTTTTTTGAAACACCAAAACCCGCCGCGGTTCAACCGGAGCGGGCCTGTATCAGCTATCCGAAGTCTGCCGGAAAACGGCAGATGAAATCAATACATTTTTTTCGGCAACTGCTGACTACGAATACGTTTGTAATGACGTTTAACGGCTGCAGCCAGTTTTCTCTTGCGTTCAGCAGTTGGTTTTTCATAGAACTCGCGCGCACGCAGTTCGGTCAGCAGACCGGTTTTTTCGATGGTGCGTTTGAAACGTCGCATTGCGACTTCGAATGGTTCGTTCTCTTTAAGGCGAATAGTGGTCATGAATAATTACAGTGTTAAAGCCAATATGGAAAGATTGAGATTTTAACAGGTTATTTATGCAGTGGGAAGTAGCCCGGATTTATTTCTTGCGCTTATGTTGTGCAAATATACAACGGGATTCCTTCCTGCACGCGAGAACCGGTCATTTTCCCATCAATGCCCTGACATGAGCGGCAGAACCGGTCGCCAGGGCGTCCAGACTGTACCCGCCTTCAAGAATGGAAACCACCTTGCCGTCACAACATTCGTCGGCGACTTTCATCAACTCTTTGGTGACCCAGTAATAATCCTCATCGTTGAATGCAAGACCTCCCAAAGGATCTTTTTTATGCGCGTCGAAACCGGTAGACATGATCAGGATTGAAGGATTGAACTTTTTGAGCGCCGGGAGGATTTCAAAAGTCATGCAATTGCGGAATTTGTCCGACCCTGCGCCACGTGACAGCGGTACATTGAGGATATTATGGTCGATTCCCGTTTCGTAACGCGCGCCGCTACCCGGATAAAATGGAGACTGGTGACAGGAAGCGTAAAAAATCTCCGGACGATGATAGAAAGCATCCTGTGAGCCATTACCGTGATGGACATCAATGTCGACGAGTGCCACACGATCGAGCTTGTATTTATCATATGCATACGCTGCAGCGACAGCGGCATGATTGAAAACACAGAAACCCATTGCCCTGTCAGGTTCTGCATGATGCCCACATGGGCGTGTAGCGCAATAAACGTTGTCCGCTTCGCCTTTCATGACCAGATCGACCCCCATGCAGGCTGCACCGACACACGTCATCACACAATCCCACGTCCCCGGGGACATGACCGTATCGCCTCCGTCCAGCGGCACGAAACCGGCTTTGGGACGGATTGTTTCAATACGTTTTACGTATTCGGGCGTATGAACGAGTAGTAACTGTTCTTTCGTTCCCAGTGGAGCGTGTATCCATGGTACCGATTCGAATTCCGGCGTGGAAAGCGCCTCCCTTACAGCCAGAAGCCGTTCAGGACTTTCCGGATGGTGTGGGCCGGGATCATGGCCAAGGCATGCGTCGGAAGAAAGAATGACGGTATTATTCATGGCATCTCCAGATGAGGACGTTTCGGATAAACGGAAATACAGTGCAGAATGCAAGGTTTATTATAAAACATCGCCATGCTTTCAAACACTTGTTAATCCGGACGTTTCCAGCGAATGATAAAAAAACGCCGACGCAAGAGTCGGCGTTTTTGTCTTTTGACGGGATCAACCGAAATTGGAGACCACAAAATCCCAGTTCACGACATTCCAGAATTCGTCAACGTATTTGACACGGGCATTCCGGTAATCGATGTAATAGGCATGTTCCCAAACGTCGCAGGTCAACAGCGGCTTGTCGGCACCTGTCAGCGGGGTGGCGGCATTGGATGTATTGACAATATCGACCGAGCCGTCGGGTTTCTTGACCAGCCATGTCCAGCCGGAGCCAAAATTGGAGGCACATGCCTGTCCATAGGCTTTCTGGAAGTCTTCGAACGTGCCCCAC
>JAEYIG010000014.1 GCA_023409175.1 Pseudomonadota bacterium | reverse complement strand
GCATAGTCGTTTTTCTTCCGCAAATTCTGATACTGTTTTTCTTCATTCTGGTTCTTGAAGAATCGGGATACCTCCCTCGCGCGGCTTTCATGCTCGACAAGCTGATGAGCAGTATCGGCCTATCCGGTCATGCTTTCATTCCACTGCTTTCCAGTTTTGCCTGTGCCGTTCCGGGTATCATGGCAACCCGGACCATCAAAAACCGGAAAGACCGGATCATTACCATCCTGATTGCCCCCCTCATGACCTGTTCGGCACGGTTGCCTGTCTATTCGCTCATTATCGGGGCTTTCATACCCAACAAGGCCATAGGCCTTTTCAATCTGCAGGGTCTCGTTCTTTTCTGTCTGTATATCTGCGGTATCATTGCGGCCATTCTGGTCGCATGGATCATGAAGCGACTTGTCGGGAAAAACGAATACCAGCCTCTCCTGATGGAACTTCCTTCCTACCATCTCCCTCAAATCAGGAACATTGCCATTGGATTATGGATACGGGCACGTATTTTTCTGGTCCGGGTCAGTACCATCATTTTCGCGACTTCCGTACTGTTATGGGCATTATCGACATTCCCGTCACCACCTGAAGGAGCTGTCGGTCCTGCCATCCAGTACAGTCTGGCAGGACAACTCGGTCAGTTGATTGAATATGTCGTCAAACCAATTGGCTTTAACTGGCAAATAGCCGTTGCGTTGATTCCGGCAATGGCCGCAAGGGAAATCGCAGTGAGTGCGTTGGGAACCGTTTATGCGCTGTCGGCAAGCGGAGACGACCTGTCGGTCGCACTTTCCTCCCTGCTGTCATCCAGCTGGAGCCTTCCGACAGCATTGTCACTTTTGGCATGGTTTGTTTTTGCGCCTCAATGTTTTGCCACTTTGGGCGTCATAAAGCGTGAAACGAATTCATGGTGGGTCATGATATTTGCGGCAGTTTACCTGTTTTGTCTGGCCTATCTGGCTTCATTTGCGACATATCATATCGCGGGATTTTTCCTGGGTTCGTGAACATGCAGAATCTGATCGTCACAAGCATCATTATTTTCTCAATCGGTATCCTTTACCGTTACGGGGCTCCTACCGCATTCAAATATCGGGTACGTTATTGTCTCTTCAGTCTGTTTACGCGACTGAATGCCCAGAGACTGGCAAAAAAAATGAATCCGGATCGCTTCAAAAATGACCAGTCAAGTTGTTGCGGTTGCAGCAAATGTCCTCCACAAACAGAAAATGTCCATCCGATCCGGATCGTCAGGAAAACGGAAACGGACAAGTAATTCCTTACGTTTTTTCTTTTCGGCCGTTCCGATTACAAAATCCCCACATTTTGTGTTTTCGAACAAAGAGAAAAAATTTTTTTCTTATATCTTGAAATCTTTATGTGCCGCCCATATACTTAGCACTCGTTGGAAGAGAGTGCTAACAACGCCTCTTCATCCTGCCATCAGGATAAAAGATTTTAAGGTGGCCTGACCGATTCAGGCCGGTATCTCTAAAACATAAAATATTGATTTATAAGGAAATCGTTATGAAACTTCGTCCTTTGCAAGACCGTATTATTGTCAAACGTGTGGACCAGGAAAAAACCACCGCCTCCGGTATCGTCATTCCTGATAATGCGGCAGAAAAGCCTGATCAGGGCGAAGTCATTGCTGTAGGCAATGGCAAAGTACTGGAAGACGGCAAGGTTCTGCCACTCGACGTAAAAGTCGGCGACATCGTTCTTTTCGGAAAATACTCTGGCCAGACCGTCAAGGTTGAAGGCGAAGAACTGCTCGTCATGCATGAATCCGACGTCATGGCAATTGTCCAGAACTGATCAACATGCAAAAGCCTTACAAGGCTTTTTCAAATGCATACAAACATTTAATTTAGGAGAATTTCATGTCAGCTAAAGAAGTCGTATTCGGCGATAGTGGCCGTAATAAAATGGTTGAAGGCGTCAACATTCTGGCCGATGCCGTCAAAGTCACTCTGGGACCTAAAGGCAGAAACGTCGTGCTGGAACGTACCTGGGGCGCCCCAACCATCACCAAAGACGGCGTATCCGTCGCCAAGGAAGTCGAACTGAAAGACAAGCTCATGAACATGGGCGCACAGATGGTCAAGGAAGTCGCTTCCAAAACCAGTGACAACGCCGGTGACGGTACCACAACCGCCACGGTTCTGGCCCAGGCTATCGTTCGTGAAGGCATGAAATACGTTGCTGCCGGCATGAACCCAATGGATCTGAAACGCGGCATCGACAAGGCAGTCGACGCTACCATTGAAGAACTGAAAAAAATCGCCAAACCTTGTACTACCAGCAAGGAAATCGCACAGGTCGGTTCCATTTCCGCCAACAGCGACCATTCCATCGGCGAACGCATCGCTGAAGCCATGGAAAAAGTCGGCAAGGAAGGCGTCATCACTATTGAAGACGGCAAATCCTTGAACGATGAACTGGATATCGTTGAAGGTATGCAATTCGACCGCGGATATCTTTCCCCATACTTCATCAACAATGCAGAAAAACAGACTGTCACCATGGACAATCCTTTCATTCTGCTTTGCGAAAAGAAAATTTCCAATATTCGTGACCTCCTGCCCGTCCTGGAACAGGTTGCCAAAGCCAGCCGTCCACTGCTGATCATCGCTGAAGACATCGAAGGCGAAGCACTGGCTACCCTGGTTGTCAACAACATCCGTGGCATCCTGAAAACCTGTGCCGTCAAGGCTCCTGGTTTCGGCGACCGCCGCAAAGCCATGCTGGA
>JAEYIG010000189.1 GCA_023409175.1 Pseudomonadota bacterium | reverse complement strand
CTGTTCACGCCAGCGGGTTTGTTATGCTCGTCTGCGGAAAGCGTATAGGTCAGCCCGACGACGAAACCTGCAAATTCAGGACTGTCATAGCGGACGGTATTGCTCAACTGTTCGCTGCGCAAAAGGTTGTATTTGGCAAGTGCAGAGCCAGTTGCCGCCTGCAGGAACGGGTCGAGTTCGGTAAAGAATTCCGACGACATCTCATTGACACGTCCGAGACGTACCCACCCCCACGGCCCTTCAAGGCCGACGTTGGCTGCGCCTGTCCAGTCAATGGTATTGCCCCGGTTGCCCAATGCCCTTGAAATGGAATCGTCCAGACTGTACGTTTCCTTGTTCGTCCCATCGGGCAACTGGAACTGCCGTTCCAGCTGGAAGGTCGCCTTCACCCCGTTGCCCAGCCCTTCCGATCCCCTGAACCCGATCAGGTTGGCGGCGCTTTCATCCATCCGCGTACTGCTTCCCGTTTCCTTGACGAATCCGGTATCGACGGTACCGTAAATGACGACATGAGATTCTGCATGAGCGGATAAAGCCACTCCAAGTGCCGATAAGGCAATCCATTTCCTGAACATGGGTAAAACATCCATCTGACTATGATTTATTGACAAGCGACGCCATGCGTTCGCACATGGGAGTGCATTATAAAGGCAAATCCGTCAAACGAGAATAATTATCATTCACAATGTTAACAATATTATTCATGAAAAAAGCATTGCCTGACCTGAACGGCCAGACAATGCCTCATGAATGCTTCCCATTTGTGTCTGCCGCGAAAAAATGCGACAGGATCATGCCTTCCTGAAGCTTATGCTTTCTGCAAGGCCTTCCGCCAGAGACAGAGCGCCTGATACGTCAGCGACTGGGCTGCCATCGTTTTCCATGTTTCACGGATGGCTGTCCATTGTTTGTGTTGTATCTCCCTTGAATAGGCCGCTTCGGCATCAGAACAGCTTCCGGTCAGTTCAGCCGATGCCTTCAGTTCTCTTTGCATCGTTTCCCAACCCTCGTTTTCTTTTGTCCGGGTGGTAATGATGTCTTCGATCAGTGCCTTCAGGCAAATGACCAGGCCGATTTCCTTGGATTTGTCGGCATGCGGCTGGCTGATCTTTTCGATGAATTGCCTGTGATAGAAAGGATTGCTGAAATTCGGGGTCATTTCCGGCATCATGGCAGCGACTTCCACTGCGACAGCCTGTCGATACGTTACCGGCAACCCGCCGAACCAGTCGATAATGTTTTCCAGGGGCGATTTCATGAGTGATTGATCCTTTCTGATGTGTTACACGGCAGGCTTTCGATGGAAATGAAGCCGGTCAGCAAACGCAACGCAAGCGTATCCATCATGATAGCCGAAAATGCCGGTAGAAAAAAAGCGCGCCGCCCCTGAAATTGTCGGCAATCCGGAAATCGCCGTGCCCTTTCACGTTTTCCGGTGCCTGACGGCATCTTTTTTGCCCTTTTCAAACCGGCCGTGTGAACCGCAGGATACGGTTATAGCTTTCAACGGCATTGCTGTACCGCTTCATCATCAGGTTGAACGATTTTGCCGTCCTCTTTTCTTTCATCAATTTGTAGACATTGAGCATCCCTTCCAGATGCTGGGCGATGCCATCGAGATCGCTATTGCCTTCCCGTTTCGGATATTCGCTTTCAAGCGATTTTTTCAGGTTCTCCAGGGACAGTTCCATATTGGCGACGATCCTGTCACCCTCTGCGTATTTGGCACTGTCGGCAACGCTGTTTTCAGGGTCATTGAACAGTGTGACGAGATCCTGTCCGTAAAGCAGGCTCTGCTCGGCATAATACGGCACCCTGTTTCCGACTGACTTGAAAACATCCATCCTGCGCAACGTTTCAGCCCGCTGCTGTTTGATCAGGATTGCGCCAACGTCATTCATGGCATCAATCATCTTCGTGTAATCCGCTTTCAGAATAGGAAGGACAACTTTACCGCCGGCCAGACTGTCGCGACGGTAAACCTGATCCCTGAAGTAAGGCAGACTGCTCCGTTCATCCTTCAACAGTTTTTCCCCTGCCGTCACTGCCGAGGCGATTGCTGCGTTCAATTCGGGGGATGCCGCGGCATTGACCGACAAGCCTTTTTTGAAGGAAGCGATGCCTTTTTCAAGCCCGGCAACGACCGGGAAGGAAATCGTATCGGCCGGTTTGGCCGTCATCGTATGGTTAGTCAGGGTATTGTAGGATGGCCAGAGGCTCCAGTTACCGACCATGATATGGTTGTATCCACGGATATAATCGTTGAGCTTGTCCGTTTCGAGATCGTTTTTGTCCTTGACCAGTTTCAGCGCTCCGGTATTCGATTCGAGTATCGCGCCCTCTGCCTCACTCTTCAGGCGCTGCTGGTTCACGGCTTCGACGATAGTCGGGATAAGGACGACACAGCCTGACAGGCTGCATATGAAGGCACCCAACACGGCAAGCCGGGCAATAGTGGAAATTCTCATGTTAAGTCCGGAAAAAGGATAATGATCGGCAGAAAGAATTTTACTATTATTCCAGAGATCGTTCCCGGATACGGGATTCAGGCATGAAGAATGCGTTTTTCAGTCCGAAATGCCGGAAAAACGGTAGTTATTGTCACTCTTTTATTCCGGGGACAGCATTGAAACCTGACGGTTGGTCTCAAGCGCCTCATTGTATTTCTTGTTGAGCGTCGCAAGATCGGAGAGTGTGCGGTTCTGGCGAAGGTCGCGATAACTGCCGACCATGCTGGTCAGGATGCGATGGATGGAAGGATATTTTTCCAGTTGTCCGACGTCATTCGCAGCGGCGAGATCATATGCCCGGCGTTGCCCGGCCAGTGACGCTTCCAGTGCCGACAGGATGACGTCTCCCCTGTCGTAAGTGTCGGAATCGTTAATGGCGCCATTCGATCCGGCAAACAGTGACAGGAGATTCTGCGCATTGACGAGGCTCTGTTCCGTATAAAACCCCAATGGATTGCCCGCTTTCTTGTACGAGGCCATGCGTTTTTCCAGTTCGGCTTTCCTGTATTGGAACAAAAGCGGTTCCATACGGTCGAGAGCGGCATAAAGGGATTCATAACTGGCCTGCAGGGTGGCGGAACCGGCCGTCGGCTGCCCCTGCATCAGGTCTTTCTTGGCCGCCACCACACTAGCGGCGATGATAACGTCATTCACGTTCTTGTCCATGTCCGGCATCGGGGTACCGGCAATGGCAAATCCCTGCCTGAACAGCAGGAGCGCCTGCTCCAGCTTGCCGCCTGACAGCAGCAGCACATCCTCGTTTTTCTGCGTATTCCGGATACGCGCAACAAAACTCCCGAATGTGGGCTTCAGGCCGACCTGCCCGGCCATCATGGTATTGTAGGCCTGCGAGTACAAATGAAGTTTTGCCGATGAGGCCATGTCAGGGGCGATTGAAGATGCCAGAGTGGCATTATCGGCCGGTTTTGCATTGGCTTTTTTGCTTATCCGGTCG
>JAEYIG010000140.1 GCA_023409175.1 Pseudomonadota bacterium | reverse complement strand
AAATCTTCGGGCCGACGAAAGAAGCCGCACAACTGGAAAGTTCCAAGGATTTTGCCAAATCGTTCATGGAACGGCACGGCATCCCGACGGCGAAATACCAGACGTTCTCCGACCTGGCTGCCGCGCATCGTTATATTGACGAACAGGGCGCGCCCATCGTCATCAAGGCCGACGGCCTTGCCGCCGGAAAAGGCGTCATCGTCGCCATGACCCTGCAGGAAGCGCACGATGCCGTCGACATGATGCTATCCGACAACAAGCTGGGCGATGCGGGAGCACGGGTCGTCATTGAGGAATTCCTCGAAGGCGAAGAAGCCAGTTTCATCGTTCTGGTCGATGGCAAGAACATCCTTCCGCTGGCAACGAGTCAGGACCACAAACGCCTGCTGGACAACGACCAGGGGCCCAATACCGGTGGCATGGGCGCCTATTCACCCGCCCCTATCATCACCCCGGCGCTGCATGCACGCGTCATGAGGGAAATCATCACGCCAACGGTCAATGGCATGAGAAAAGACGGCATTCCCTTTACGGGATTTCTGTATGCCGGGCTCATGATCGACAAGGACGGCAATCCGAAAACCCTTGAATTCAACTGCCGGATGGGTGACCCAGAAACGCAGCCGATCATGTCGAGACTGAAGAGCGATCTGGTTTATGTGATGGAACATGCCGTTAACGGAACGCTGGATACGATCGAGCTCGAATGGGACAGACGCATCGCGCTGGGTGTGGTCCTTGCGGCAGCCGGTTACCCCGACAATCCCGTCAAGGGCGCTGTCATTACCGGCATTCCGAAAGCAAACGAAAACCAGATCGTCTTTCATGCGGGAACAAAACTGGACAGCGAAGGCAAACCGGTCACTTCCGGTGGCCGTGTCCTGTGTGTTGTCGGATTGGCCGACACCATGCGAACGGCACAGAAAACGGCTTATGAAGCGGTTGAATCCATTCATTTTGAAGGCATACAATACAGGCATGACATTGGATGGCGGGCATTAAAATCGTATAAGACAGGCTCATGAGCGCCATGGTTTCATGAGCAGACATGTTCAATCGCCGTTTGGGCAATCCTGAAAAAAGATGACCCGACGGCCCAAGCTTAAACGGAGTCGATTTGACTAGACGATGCATTATTCTTTTGGGAGGCAGCTTCGATCCGGTTCATGCAGGACACGTCGAGCTTGGCAAATATTTTTGCAAGCTGTTCAAGACGAAAGAGCTTCGGCTGATACCGGCAGGCAATCCCTGGCAGAAACCGCTGCTGAAAGCGACTCCGGAACAGCGGATCGACATGCTCAGGCTGGCATTCGAGCCGCTTGACCTGTCGATTACCGTCGATACGCAGGAAATCGACCGTCCGGGTGCCACCTATACCATCGACACCCTGAAAGCCATCCGGCAGGAAGTCGGCAATGAAATCCCCCTGGTTTTCATCATGGGCGCCGACCAGCTTTTGAGACTCGACACATGGCACAACTGGCGCCAGCTTTTCCAACTGACGCATATCGCCGTGTCGGCACGGCCGGGCCTGTCCAATTCACTGACGCTGATTCCAAAGGCGATTGCTGACGAATTCTCAAAAAGATTTGCCGAGCCTGAAAGAATTAAATCGTCACCCTATGGTCTAACTTATCTCGCGAGGGATGTGCAAGTCAATGCTTCGGCGACGGAAATCAGAACGGCGTTGCAGAACGGTCAAAGTCCGGTTACATTAGTTCCGGAACACGTCCTGAAATACATTAAAGAAAACAATTTATATAAAAATTAAATGGATATAGAAAAATTACAGGCTTTGGTCATCGACGCACTTGAAGACGTCAAGGCAGCGGATATTGCCCTTTTCGATACAGGCAACCTGACCAGTCTTTTCGAACGGATCGTGATTGCATCCGGTAATTCCAACCGGCAGACAAAAGCCCTGGCTGCATCTGTCCGCGACAAGGTCAAGGAAGCCGGTGGGGATATCATCAGTATTGAAGGGGAAGATACCGGTGAATGGGTTCTGGTCGATCTGGGAGACATAATCGTCCATATCATGCAGCCGGCCATCCGCAATTACTATCGCCTTGAAGAAATCTGGGGTGAAAATCCCATGGATATCGAAGCGGCCAAAAATCCGGTGACGCCTAAAAAGAAAACCGTCAGGAAAACGGCCTCAAAAGCAAAACCGGCTACAGCTGCCAAAACTGCCGAAAGTGAACCCGCAGCCAAACCCGTTCGCAGAAGAACAAAAAAAGTAGCTGAAGAAAAACCGGCCGAAGGTTGAAGCATGCAAGTCACCGTCATTGCAGTCGGACATCGCATGCCTGACTGGATTGAAGAAGGATACCAGGAATACGCCAAGCGAATGCCACCCGAGTGGCATTTTGCGTTGAAAGAACTGAAACCGGTCGAACGGTCGAGCAACAGGACAGCCCAGACCGTGATGGCCGGGGAAGCTACGAAAATCCTGTCGGTCATTCCCAAAAATGCACGGATCATCGCCCTCGACGAACACGGCAAGGATTATTCAACCGTCCAGTTGGCGACCAGTATGAAGCAATGGCAACAGGATGGCCGGGACATCGTTTTCATTATCGGCGGTGCCGATGGCCTCGATCCGGACCTGAAGAAAAAAGCCGATATGCTGGTCCGTCTTTCCTCCCTGACGCTACCACATGGAATGGTGCGCATCTTATTGACTGAACAGCTCTACAGGGCGTCAACCATTTTACAAAACCATCCCTATCATCGGAGTTGAGCATGACGGATTCCGGCAAAATGATCTATCTGGCCTCGAAAAGTCCAAGACGACAGGAACTGTTAAACCAGATCGGCATCCAGTTTTCCGTCCTGGACGTTCCCGCACAGGATACCGTCAACCACGATATGGTCGATGAAACCGTCCTCGCCCATGAAAACGCTGCCGATTACGTCAACCGCCTCTCCCGTGACAAAGCCGACTGTGCCTGGCAATTTCTGATATCCGTCAATATGGAAAGATATCCCGTACTCACAGCCGATACGACTGTCGTATTGGATAATCAGATTCTGGGCAAACCGGAAGACGAGGGGCAAGCCTATGAAATGATGGCACGTCTTTCAGGAAAAACCCATCAGGTACTGACCAGCGTTGCCATTCGAAACGAAGGATTCTTTTCACAGGTTCTTCAGACGTCCAGCGTGACTTTTGCCAGACTGTCGCCTGAAAATATCGAAGCGTATATCCGAACCAGCGAGCCCTACGACAAGGCTGGAGGTTATGGTATTCAGGGACTGGCAGGAAAATTCATCAGACATATAGAAGGCAGTTATTCCGGCATTATGGGACTCCCCTTGTATGAGACAACCGAACTGTTAAGAAAAGCAGGTATAGCCGTACCATGAAAGAAGACATACTGATCAATATTACGCCTCAGGAAACCCGGATTGCCATTGTTTCGGAAGGCACCACCCAGGAACTCCATATCGAACGCTCTCTTACACGGGGACTTGCGGGAAATATCTATCTTGGTCGTGTCGTCAGGGTATTGCCTGGCATGCAGTCGGCGTTTATTGATATCGGACTTGAGAAAGCCGCTTTTTTACATATAGATGATCTTTTCGAGGCACATCAGGACAAGGCGCCATCGGACAAACCTGTCCCGATTGAAAAAATGCTCACCGACGGCCAGTCACTCATGGTAAGGGTCATAAAAGACCCGATCGGAACGAAGGGAGCCCGACTTTCCACACAAATATCCATTGCAGGGAGAATGCTGGTTTACCTGCCTCAGGAAGCGCATATCGGCATATCCCAGCGCATCCTTGACGAAAAGGAACGTGAATCGTTGAAAACCCGTTTGCAGCAACTTATCGCGCCAGATGAAAAAGGGGGTTATATCATCCGGACAATGGCGGAAGACGCCTCCGATTCCGATCTGAAAACAGACGCTTCGTTTCTTGAAAAGATCTGGAAGACCCTCAAGGAAAAAGCTTACGTCACCCCTCCTCCTTCCCTTTTGTATCAGGACCTGAACCTGGCGGAAAGGGTATTGCGGGATTTCGTCCACGAAAAGACCAACCGGATTCTGGTCGATTCCCGTGAAGAATTCATGAAACTCCAGGAATTCGCCAGAATATACACACCGGACATTCTTGACCGCTTGACCCTTCATGAAGGGGATCGTCCCCTCTTTGACTTGTACAATGTCGAGGAAGAAATCCAGCTTGCCCTTTCCAGACGGGTCAACCTCAAGTCGGGTGGTTACCTCATCATCGACCAGACCGAAGCCATGACGACCATTGATGTCAATACGGGCGGTTTCGTCAATGGCCGGACTTTTGACGATACGATTTTCAAAACCAATCTGGAAGCGGCACACGCTATCGCAAGACAATTACGATTGCGGAATCTGGGTGGCTTCATCATTCTGGATTTCATCGACATGGTCAATTCCGAACATCAAAATGCCGTTATGGATGAACTCCGGAAAACGTTGGCTCACGATAAAACCAGGATTTCCATTTCCGATTTTTCAGCGCTGGGTCTCGTTGAAATGACCCGAAAAAGAACCCGTGAATCTTTGGCCCATATCCTTTGCGAACCTTGTCCCGTCTGCCAGGGACAAGGCCAGATCAAGACGCCTCAGACGATATGCTATGAAATCATGCGTGACATCATGCGTGAAGCCAAACAGTTCAGCCCCAGGGAATTCCGCATCCTGGCGTCACAAATCGTGGTTGACCTGTTTCTGGAAGAAGAATCCCAACATCTGGCCGCATTGGGTGACCTGATTGAAAAACCGATCTCACTGCAGGTCGAACCGGCTTATGCCCAGTGGCAATATGAAGTGATTTTAGTGTAGGTGTAGCGACCACAGAAAATATTGCATTTCAGAAAGCACATCAACCGTTTCTCATAGCTGGCAAAGGGCGTTTTAAAACATGCCGGATCCTTTCCCACACCAAAGTTCAGGAACACATCTTTTATGGAGTGTTGAACTTCCCCTCTTCATCACAGCAGCAATCCATGCGGATCACGTTCAGAATGTGGAGATGCCTTCCAGACAGGGAATCATTTCCGACGGTTTAATTTACTGAGCAGGATTTCCGATAAGACCGGATTCACTTTTCCGATTCTGTTATGAATGCGATTCATCAACTTTTCCGATTTTTCAGAAATACTGTTTACCATTTTCACTTTGATCAAAGGGCACTTGTCTGCCATGATTTTTTCTATCGTGGCGCCTGTCAGAGGATACTTTAAATAAGTATCGTATGTGTGCCCTTTTGTTTTAAGATATCCCGTAAAAGCTGCTTCATAATTCAGGATAACGCCAAGCACGTCTTCCTCCTCTTTTACAGAAGAAAGAAACTCGCCAAAACAGGCATCATTAAAAACGGTTTTTTTGAAAACATAGAAAAAAGACTGTATATGATGCCTGATCCGGTCGTTACTATTCAATCCCCAGAAATCAACCCTGTTTTCTCTTGCTTCCATTTCCTGAAATACGTTCTCAAACGGAAATATCGGTCCATAGCATGAATCATTGCATACGACCAGTTCATCTGTGTTTTCGAGAATATTATTCTCTACAAGATAACGATAGCCCCGTTTGTAAGAGCCAAAGTCATATTCACGGTGCCGCTCGCATTGTGCATGGAAAACATAGTCCTGAACTTTCCCGATTTCACCGGGAAGGAGAGGGTTATCCATGATGAATACAATTCCATCGACATTTTTTCTCAACTCCCGCAAATAGTACACAACATAATCTTCAATAACAGAATTCTTGCTGAATGAGGCAAATATGGCCAGTCTCTTTTTACCTGTGTCAATTTTTCCAAATGTCTTTATAACATTTTCACTGCCTGGCGGAAATACAACCTGATCTCGCTCCCTGGCTGCAAAAAGATAATCCCCCTTGATGAGTTGGTATTCCATATAGTACTGATCTATATTCAGTTTCTGAATTTTTTCGTGGCTTATTTCAACCGATGTCAACTTTTCGGGCACATAGAAAATATCATTTCCCGGACAAATCTGGCGCCATAACCAGGAATTCAAAAGAAGAGGATGGGTAGTATCTGAAAAATTGCATTTATGCAGGACATCCTTTCTGATCATGCAACACGATGCATTCAGGATGAAATCATTTTTTCGCCACAAGTCATCAGATATCCTCATGGTTTTTCCATTTATGAAGGAATTTCTGATATCGATTATTTCCTGTAAATATTTGAAGTATCGCCTGTCTCCGACCAGTTTTATATCATTGACGACAACCACCGGATTTTGAAAGGAAGAAATGATGGCAACTTTTTCCGAGAGATGATCTTCACTCCAACAATCACCATTTTCACAAAAAGCAATAAACTTTCCCGTTGAATTTTCAATTCCCGACTGAAGGGTTCTTCCGCCATTAACCATTATTTCTGACGGGACATCAGAAAAATAACGGGTAACTTGCGAAATGGATTCGTTTGATATGGCGCCAGTCAACATTATTTCAAAATGACTGTATTTCTGTTTCAATATTGAATTCAGTGTCGCAAAAGAAATCTTCTCTTGTTCAGGGACATTCAGAATGATGCTTATTTTCGGAGGACTGTTTTCATTGTTTGAACTATCGTATTCCTGTGCTGCATCCATTCCTTCGGAAAGAGGCAATTTCACTGATTTGGAATTATCATAAATCCTGAAACCAAACAGATAGCCTTTCTTGTCCTTGCTCAAAAAGTTCTTGATACTGAAAAAAAAGGATATTCCAAAAACACGATATTCTTTTATATTAAAACAACTAATGGTTGTTTTAATTTCTTCAAAAAACTTTGGCATTTTCAAAAAACCTTAACCTGAATGATTTGCAATAAAATAACAGACTTCTCGTCGTTTTCAAGAAACAGACAGAGAATGTAATTCATCAGACTCTGCCATAAACACAGCCATACTGACAACGTAGATTTACCGGGCCACAGTGAGCCCATACCCCATTCCATGACAATCCAGACTGCCATGGATGAATCATTCCACAAAACTGCCCAGAGAGACAATAGCAGGAAAAAAAATGTTCTACAGCACGATTCCGGAATTTCTGAAAAACGCTTTTTCATCTTCAGCAAGCATTAAAGTTTCTTCTGTCCTTTTTCGTTTCAGCACAGACCGTATACCCGAAAACAAAAAACCTGCAATAACTGCATGACGCAGAAAACTTTCATTTACAATGTGAATCGAGAGGAAAAAGGATAGATGGATCGGACTTGTGCCGTCACGGCAGGAGCTTGAGAACCAATACAATTTTCCTTGATTTCGTTCCAGTAAAAAATTGTATAACCTTATGGCCAAGCAGACTTTTATCCGTTGGATCAAACTTTTAAAAAAACATTCGGAATCGTCACCGGATGAAAGAGAACTTTTCCTCATTTCAGGGTATCAGTCCGAAAAACTGGTGTCGCCAACGTTAAGAAAATATTTTCCAAAGATCAATCTTTCGAAAAAATTAAAAGATTTCTCGTTTTTTGATATCTTCTTTGGTACATCCCGATTTGCCGGTCGTCCAGAAAAAGCCAATCTTTCTTCACTTGACCGTTTCAAACGAACTGCAATCCAGTATTTGCGCGAGGATTACGAAAAGACTGCCGAGATCTGGAATCTGGTAGACCTGATTTTCCTTCCTTCGCCAAGAAACTGCATGTTTGTCGTCAGTACGCATGTCGTTGAAATGTTTACCGTCCATTTCCCTCACTACATGATTCTGGAACTTTCCAGACATACGAACACCCTTCGCAACCGTATCATTTATTTCCTCGCCCTCATCTCACAAAAACGTTTCCGCGAGTATAACGACGGTATTGCTGTTTTCATTAATTTGATCGATCCGTACCTATTAAAAGCTTATCGATTATTGCATCCCAATAAAAAAATATATTTGAGATTTCACGATCCTATTGAAACAACAGCAAGAAAGAACATGACTCCTGACAAGCTGAGAAAAATATATCGTCAGCTCAGGGATGAAAATGTTGTTCAGGGAGTGGAATCATACTATGAATACGATGCCAAAGCGCTTGATATCACCTATCGGCCAAATGCCGTTAATGGTGAAGTAATGGAAAAAGTAAACTGTCCAGCCAGAAATTATCTGTATACCTTTATCGGAACCTATAAAAACAGAAATGATCATTCACGTTTGCACGATCTCAAGATAATCCGTGAACGTTTATGTGAACTTTACCCCTCGGCATCACTATACATCAATGAATGCATTATGGATGGCCTCACCGAACGTATCCCCTATCCCAAATACCTGGAACTGGTCGGTCTGTCGGAAATAGTCGTTGACATGTATCGTTCACACCCTTATGAAGGATTCTCTTATCGTATTCCGGAAGCATTAATGATCGAACGAAAGGTGATCACGAATCGTCTTATCATACTGGAATGTGACTTTTATGATCCATCACGGTTTTTCGTGATAGGGCATGATTCAACAGAACGACTTAGAGAATTCATGGAAAATGACTTCAGGCCTTTGTCACCTGAAATGAGGCAACGATACGACTGCAACAACTGGTGGCAAAGCTCATAAAGGCATTCCCGGAGTAATTCCAGACAAACAATTCGACTGCCATACCGGCAGTTTGACCAACATAGCGGGATGGGCCGTTTATGAATATCATAACGGAATGCCGGACAGCCAGACCTCTGATCAAGGCCATGTATTGAATCATGCCGGCTCATGAATACGAAAAGAAAGCGCGCAGGGACAATCAACAAACTTTGCCAGAAAACAATTGAATGATTTTCTTTACTTCGGCCAGTTCAATTCCAGCGACATTGATATCTTTTCTTCCCTGATGAGTGCCGACATGCCATTGATGGCTTTCACATGTGTTCCCCTCAATGATTTTTCAAACCGGTTCCAGTTTTCAGCCTGTGAGCTCCTGTCATTTTCATGATGCCATAAATGCAAAACCGGAATGGCAAACCGGCCATCCTTGAACTTGATACCATGACGCAACAAGCGTACCGCAAGATCGGAATCCTCATATCCCCAGCCGGAAAAGCTGGCGTCAAATCCATCCACAGCCAACAGATCAGCCTTCCACAGACCAATATTACAGCTCCGATAAATACGCCAGTCCGAGGCTTTGCGGTCCCGCCAGTCTTTAAGGTCAAGTCGCAACCAACCAACCGATTTATTGACTTTCCCAGAAAGTTTCGCCATACACCAGCTCGCGACTCCCCAGCCCAACGGGGCGATGGGATTGTCAGACGCCAGGAGCTTTTCAGTATAATTTTCTGAAAGCAAAATCCGGTTTCCGGCAACCGATTTTCCCGGTTCGGCCAATTCCAGATGTTTGGCCAGAAAATCCGGCATCGGTATACAGTCCCCATCTATAAAAACCAGATAGTCGCTTTTTGCCCGATCTGCTGCTTTATTGCGGATTTCGGCCGCCCTGAACCCCTCGTCCTGATGCCAGACATGTTCAATCTGCAATCGGCTACGTCCAGAGAATTGCTCAATCAGCAATTGCGTCGCTTCTGACGATCCGTCATCGGCAATCAGCAATTCCCACTCTTCCGGGACAATTCTTTCCTGACGTTCAAATGCCTTCAACACCGCATGCAATGCGTCAGGACGATTATACGTTGTCATTATGACGGAGATTTTCATGGCACTAAATAATGGGGACGTTCTTAAAAAAATGTCGTACAGTCAGGGAAAAAGCGATGCCGATGAACCGAACAACGCTATCAATACGGGGACTTAGCCATTGTTTTTCTTTTTGCGTCTCAGTTCGATAGCATGCGCATACTTGAGATAGGAACCGAGTCCCTTGCAGATCGATAGAGTCAGTCCATCCAGACCGGCAACAAATCCCGCTTTCAAAATATAGTGCCGGAAAAAAGCCCATGTGCCATGGAGAAAAGGCTGCCATGGATATAGTCTCTTTTCACTTTCGGCCAGATTATTCGCCAGCCAACCGGCATATTTGCACTTTTCAACCATATCAGGGTAATCCCGATAAGAATAATGCGTAATATGGACAGGGACACGTATTGAAGAATCTGCCTTGATATAAGTATGCGCCACTACCGGTACAAAATCGGCCTTGTCTTTCCTGAACAGCCTTTTCACATAATCGGGATATTGACCGGCAAAAGGCGTAAACCTTCCCCCGATATAATTGCGACGTCTCGTTTCAACCAAATCGACCCCCAGCGTGTCCAGATCCGTCTGCCTGACATAATCAACGAAATCGTCTTCCAGCCGCTCATCCGCATCCAGATTCAGCACCCAACGGTGCCGACAGTGAGGCAATCCATATGTCCGTTGTGGACCGTCGCCCAGAAAAGGGGCCTGTACAATGACGGTGGCTCCCTCGGCTTCGGCCAGCTCAACCGTATTATCACGGCTGCCCGAATCGACAACGACCACATCATCGCAAACCTGTTTCATGGATCTGACACAATCCACGATATTTCTCGATTCATTTAGCGTTATGACCAACCCACTGATTTCATTCATGAAAAGCCTCTGACTTTTTTATTCCTCTAGCATACAGCAAGGGACTGCTGATTAATTACTTTTTTGCCGGCCGTTTTGAATAATTATCTTTGTCACTTCTTCAAAAACAGGCAGTGGCATTAAATTCTTCATACAATAGTGGTGTCCAAGCGGACACTCCCGTTTCTGGCAAGGCGCACAATCCAGATCGAGTGACATAATATGCGACTGGCTTGAAAAAGGAGGCGTATGCCGGTAATCCGTCGAGCCATAAAGTGCGACAACCGGAAGATCGAATGCAGAAGCCACATGCATCAGACCTGAATCATTCGTTACCAGAACATCTATTCCCGCAATCAATGCAATCGCTTCTTTCAGGCTTGTTTTTCCTGCCAGATTCAATGTGAGAGGCACATTCGAATGAATTTCTTCACATATCTCATTATCTTTTTCAGATCCCAGCAAAACGATTTGTGTTTCAGGATAATGCCGGATGATCATTTCCGCCAGCGAAGAAAAATGGGATACAGGCCATCGCTTGGCCGAACCGAACTCGGCTCCGGGAGCAAATGCAATGATCGGCCTGTCTTTTTGCAAACCCAGTTTTTCTTTCACTTCCCCAACTGCCTGAGCCTCGACATGCAATTGCGGATGGAGTGACTCAAACCTGCCTTCAATATCATCGGCAGGTTTATCTGCCAGCGCAGCATAAAAAGCTATCATTGGTCTGGGATGACGCTTATCGTCACGATGGATGACATTCAAAAGACCATAGCGAGTTTCGCCCAAATAACCTATTCGTTGCGGAATTTTCGCAAGCCATGGGATCAGCGCAAATTTCAGTGTGTTCGGCAAAACATAGGCCTGGTCATAATCCAGTGTCCGCAGAAAACGGGCCATTGCCAGACGGTCCTTCAATTGCAATTTTCCATGTCTGAAGGCCGATTCATGAACCTGATTCACTTCCTGCATGGCCTGCCAGACAGGCACCACCCATGCAGGCGCAAGAACGTCAATTACCGCTTCAGGATAACGTTGCTTCAATAATTGCAACAAAGGCTGTGCCATGATGGCATCGCCAATCCAGTTTGGGGAAATGATCAATACTCGTGAAGGAATCATTCTCTGAATTGCAAATGGTAAAGATTTGAATATGTTCCGTTCTTTTCCAGAAGCTCGGCATGCGTTCCGATTTCCACGATTTTCCCACTGGTTATGACAGCGATCCTGTCAGCATGCTCAATGGTTGAAAGGCGATGGGCAATAACGATTGTCGTCCGTCCTTTCATCAGTTCATTCAAGGCCTGTTGAACGGCTTTCTCCGATTCGGTATCCAAAGCCGATGTCGCCTCATCCAGAATCAGAATAGGGGCATTCTTGTAAATGGCACGCGCAATCGCAATTCTCTGTCTCTGACCACCAGAAAAACTCATGCCATCGACACCAACTGGCGAATTCAGGCCATCCGGCAATTGCTCGATCACATCTTTCAGATGTGCCGCTTCAATAGCGGCTTCAATTCTTGAAAAATCCGGATTGTCATCACCATAAGCAACGTTTTCTGCAACGGTCCCATCAAACAGGACAACTTGCTGGTTCACCATGGCAATCTGGGCACGAAGGCTCTTCAGGGAAAGTTTCCGGATAGGAACTCCATCCAGTCTGATTTCTCCTGAAACAGGTGAATAGAATTCCGGGACCAGATGACTCATAGTCGATTTCCCGCCCCCGGACATCCCTACCAGCGCCAGTGTTTCCCCGGGATTGATCGTCAGACTGACGTCCGATAAAGCGGGTTTATTCTGACCTTCATAGCTGAAAGTAACGTGATCAAACTCCAGTTTGCCTCTGGCCCTTTCAGTCAAATCAATACCGTCTTGCCTTTCGATTGGCGAATCGATAAGACTGAAAACCGACTTTGTAGCGACAAGGCCGGCCTGCAAATTATTATTGACGTCAGCCAGTCGCCGTAGTGGAGGCAACATCATCAGCATAGCCGTAATAAACGAAACGAAACCGCCAACCGTTGTCTGATCATGACTGGCCTGAATCAAAGCGATCAGAATGACTATCGAAACCCCTGTTGCAGCAATCAACTGGGTCAAAGGCATTGTTACCGCCTGAGTGCTGACCATTTTCATCAGAAAACGCCTTAACTGATAAATGCATTCTTTAAACCTGTTCTGTTCAAAGGTTTCACCATTGAAAATCTTGATCACATCTGAAGCCCGAGTCGTTTCAGTCAACATTTTTGTCAATTGGGCATTTACATTCCTGAAATCCTCATTCAATTTCCTCAAACGTCTTCCCGCAAATCGCATCACGACAGAAACGAGAGGGATCAAAATCATCGTCACGATAGTCAGTCGCCAATTCAGCCATAGCAAATACCCGAACAAACCAATCGCCGTCAAAATATCCCTGACAATGGATGTCATGACATTTCTGAGCATATCGACGACCTGGTTCGCTTCATACATGAGCGAATTGACGACCTGTCCCAACGAATGTTTGGAATAAAAACCCCTTGCCACATTCAAAACACGGACATACATTTTTTCACGTAACTGATTGACCAGATTCGATGTAATCCATGCCATCGTATAATCAGTCAGAAAAGTGGCACTTCCTCTAAGAACGAAAACACCAATAATCACCAATGGAACAAGCCAGAAACTGAAACTGGGATCTTTGACAAACCCATCATCCAGAACGAATTTCAGGATGACAGGAAATATGGGCTCGGTTCCTGCAGTTATCAACATGCCAATCAATACAAGTCCCATACGCCCCTTGTATTGAAGAATCAGCTCCAGCAATCTTTTAACAGGTAAGGATAATTTCATAAACTCATTTCGTAACGGAAACTTCTGCAGACACAAAACCAGAAGATTTCCGCAATTGACAATCCATCCGGCTGGAAAGCTGATGGATGTATTTTTCATTCTTGGCACAGGAAATAAAAAGATGATTTTATTCGAAAAGAAACCAAATAACTAATTTCCGGTAAAAAAGACAATCCCTTTTTATAAATCCGGATTGTTCAACGGGATGTTTCAAAATAACATCGAATAAACAGTTTTCAAACTGTGTTCCCACCTAAAAAAACAGGCACACCGTTCTTATATAAATCAGGATATTTCCATTACAAGAAATGGTGCACTCAATACACCACTTTCACGTTTTCAAACTGCTGATTCAAACTGTCAAGACATTCATCGTCTGGAGCAAGAAGCCAATTCGCGCCAAAATCAATTCTGCATTTATTCCCGGCAAATACATAATCCCCCATTAGTCGCATGCCGTCATCCTTAAGATAGGGAGAAATGACTTCTTTCAGTTTTGCAAGGTTGAATTTTCCGGGAAGAGTAAACGATATATTCTGGCCGAAATGCAATCTAGCCTCAAGGATATCCAGCGCATCATCGGCATTCAGCCGCAAGCCACCGGAGAACCTGTCTTCGGAAACTTTTCCGAAGACGGCAAGAAATTCATCCTCCCTGAGTATCCCGCGTTTCTGATCCATCAATTCGGAAAAAACCGTCACCTCAATAGTTCCACTTCCATCATCCAGTGTGACAATCATCATTTTTCCGCGTTGCGTCATCTGGGTCCGGTTGGCCGAAATGACCCCGGCGATCCACTTCGGATCACGTGAAGGTTCCAGTTCGATAATCCTCGTCTTGGCAAACTGCCGTGCTTCAGCCGA
The DNA here is from genome assembly GCA_023409175.1 of Pseudomonadota bacterium. Classification (GTDB taxonomy): domain Bacteria; phylum Pseudomonadota; class Gammaproteobacteria; order Burkholderiales; family Burkholderiaceae_D; genus Oxalobacter. The sequence goes on along the minus strand of JAEYIG010000140.1, from coordinate 143 downwards.
ATAAGCATTAAAGAGATGTCCGGATAGACAAAATCCCAGCACACCCTTTTCTTCCGTCAATTTGAATTTTTCCGTCCAGTGGGGAACCTTGACATATTCAACAGTATTGATGACCTCTTCTTCATCACCGAAAAGGCTTACCT
>JAEYIG010000091.1 GCA_023409175.1 Pseudomonadota bacterium | reverse complement strand
GGCGATATCGTTTCGCCGGAAGATCTTGAACGTCCCCATCGCCTTGGCGATCAGGGCATCCTGATTCCAGATTTCGCCTTCGCAGTAATACATCGTCGTCGAACGGTGAAGCACCTTGCCCCGCCCGACGATCTGCTGGCTGATCTTGCCGCCCGGCTGGAAGAAGCTGGTTTTCATTTCTACCGTTGCCGCACTGGTCAAATCGGGCACAAGGGATCGTGCGGCACGTGCCATGGCCGCGTCCAGCAGGGTCATGATGATGCCGCCATGCATGACCTGCCAGCTGTTCATGTGTTGCGCCTGCAGGTTGATCCCGACTTCGGCAATCCCGTCTTTCATGGTGAGCAATTCAAATCCCAGGTCTTTCAGGAATGGATTGTCGCTAATCTTTGCCATTCTCATCTTCCGTCCATCTGTCGATTATTTGGCCGCTTCTCCGGCCGCGTCCCCTTTTTCTTCCGAAGGGTTCTTGACCAGAATTTCAACCTTGGCTTCCTTTTTCAGGTAGTTCAGGTAAGCGTTCAAATCCTGCTGGGACGCCACATTGGCCATCTGCTTGCTCATGGCTTCACGCAGGTTCTTGTCCGGATTGGACGGCGTTACGACTTTGGTGATGCGATAAATGACATAACCGATTCCGGGAATATCCGTTCCGACGTAAGCGGGCAACTTGGAAACGTCCGCTTTCATGATCGGAGCCAGTTCATTACGGTTGGACATGGCGATCTTGTGGCGGGATACCATAATTGATGACGAGAAACCGGAAGCGGGAGCGCCTTCCTTCAGTTTTGCCAGTTCCGCTTCACCGGCTGACATGGCCAGTTTCTGCGCCTTTTCACTGGTCACTTGTGCCGTGACAACCTGCTTGACCTTGTCAAACGGGGTGACGGTAGCCGGGTAATGCTTGCCGATACGGGCGGCAACCAGCACCTGCGGTGCCACTTCGATGGCTTCGGTATTGTGTTTTCCCTTGACGACGTCATCCGAGAAGATCGCCTGCAAAATTTTCGGATTGGACAGCAACTGGTTTTGCTTGGCAGCAATGTCCGGATCACGTGCCAGGTTCGGGAAGGTATGAATCTGGAGTTTCAGGGCATCGGCTACCGGTTTCAAGCTATCCGGTTTTTCGTAAACCATGTTCGAGAACGTTTCGGACATTTCGCCGAATTTCTTGTTGGCCTGTTCACGAGTCAGTTCCTGCAGGACACGATCCTTGACCTGTGCCAGCGGTTTGGCAACGGCCGGTTTGATGTCGGACACGGAAATGATGTGATAACCGAAATCGGTCTGGACGAGATCGCTGATTTCGCCTTTCTTCATGCCGAAGACGGCATCGTTGAATGGTTTGACCATCTTGCCACGGGTAAAGAAGCCGAGATCGCCACCGTTCTGTGCGGAACCCGGATCTTGCGAATTGGCTTTTGCCAGTTCGGCAAAGCGTGCCGGATCGGCTTTCAGTTCAGCCAGAATGCCTTCCGCTTTCTTTTTGGCTTCGGCCTTTTCGGCTTCGGTCGCATTCTTGTCGAATGCGATCAGGATATGCCGGGCGCGACGTTCTTCAGGAATGGAGAAACGGTCCTTGTTCTGGTTATAGTAACTTTGCAGGTCGGCGTCGCTGATCTTGACGTTTTTGGCGACGGTCGGCATGTCGAGCACGATGACTTCAACATCGGCGTGTTCAGGAATCGTGAACTGGGCTTCATGTGCCTTGTAAAAAGCGTTCAGCTCTTCATCTGTCACGGAAACCTTGTTCTTGTACGTGGCATTGTTAAACAACAGATGCTGTACTTCACGTTCCTGCTCAAACAGGTTGAAAACGCGCTGGGTTACGGCTGTCGGCTGGATGGCGCTATATTCAACCGGTGCAGCCAGCTGCTGGATCGCCATATCCTGGCGGACCATCGCGAAATGCATATCCGGGTTCAGGCCCTGCGCAGCGAGCGCTTCCTTGTAACGGGCTTCATCCAGCTTGCCGTCCGGTCCGATAAGACCCGGAATTTCACGGATACGCTGCAAAACGATCTGTTCCGGAACGGAAAGGTTTTCCTTGTTGACGGTTTCAAGCAGGACACGCTTGACGATCAGGTTCTGCAAAACGTTCCATTTGAATTCAGGCGATTCGATCCATTTGTTGTCGAACGGCTGACCGGAAGCGGCCGCGCGCTGGCGAAGACGTTCCGCCTGTTCGCGCTGGGCATTGTCCCAATCCTGCTGGGAAATGGATTTTCCGGCAACCTTCGCAACGGCATCACCATCGCCGAATTGCTTGTACCCTTCGACACCGACGAAGATAAAGGAAGGAATGATGAAAACAAGAAGAATGATTTGAGTCAGACGTTTGTGGTTGCGTATAAACTCAAGCATGGCGGTCTCTGCCCATAAGTAGCGATTGAAATAAAAAAAAAGGCGAACATGAGTTCGCCTTTTCCGATTATTGGCGGAGTGGACGGGACTCGAACCCGCGACCCCCGGCGTGACAGGCCGATATTCTAACCAACTGAACTACCACTCCTAAAACTGCACTAGTTTGACTGTTTGGTGGGTGCTGAGAGGCTCGAACTCCCGACCTATGCCTTGTAAGGGCACCGCTCTACCAACTGAGCTAAGCACCCTTCTATTCTTAGTCAGTCAAACTCGACGTTTGTCATGCGTCGTAAAAAACATTAGTTTACAGCATCTTTTAACAATTTACCAGCCCTAAATTTAGGAACTTTTGCTGATTTGATTTTGATAACTTCACCGGTACGTGGATTACGGCCGGAACGAGCAGCACGTTCACCTACACTGAAGGTACCAAAGCCTACCAGAGTAACGCTGTCATTGTTTTTCAAACTTGTAGTTACTGCATCAATCACTGCATCCAGGGAACGAGCAGCCGCTGCCTTGGAAATGTCAGCAGACTTGGCGATGTGCTCGATAAGCTCAGTTTTATTCACGTAACCCCCTACATATAATTAAATGTCATCAGAGACAAACTTGAGTGTGTGCATTAAACAAGCGTGCCCCGGATGTGTCAAGAAAAAAAATGTACCGTTACCGGTACCCTCAAACGAAACCTCAAATCCCTGCCAGACGCAGACTGACTGGGAAGCCTGACCATATTCGGTTGAAATCCGAACAAAATCAACACAAAAATTGCGAAAACGACACCAATCTTCCATTCATTTGAGAATGAGCAACTTCAACATTGGATAGACATTTTTGACAAAAAATTTTCGGAACATATTTCCATTAATGTTGTATGCGAACAACTTGAAAATATCTTTCCGCCAATTACCTCAAAAAATTTCCAAATTTTTTTATTGTTAATGCATAAAAAAAACCGGAATATCGCATTGGATTTCTGGATTTTCCTATTCACTTTTTCGATGTCATGCAAGCTCATCCATAGAGGACGTTTTTCCTGTACACCGAAAAAAAACGGGCAAAAAAATCTTTCCTATCCCAATGATTTCCGTAAAAATTTTTCAAATAAATTGTTGCACTACAACAACATATTGATAAAATCACGAATTGAACGAGAAAAAACGGACAAAAAAAAGGAACCTGAACGGTTCCTTTTTTCATTTTCAGGCTTCTTCTGCTTTTACGAAGCACGGCTTGCACGTCTGCGATCAATATCGGACAGATGGCGTTTGCGCAAACGGATGCTTTTCGGCGTGATTTCGACGAGTTCATCATCCTCGATGAATTCAACGGCATATTCCAGAGACATCAGAATCGGAGGCACCAGACGGACGGCTTCATCCGTACCGGAAGCACGGATATTGGTGAGCTGCTTACCCTTGATCGGATTGACGACAAGATCGTTTTCACGGGAATGGATACCGATGATCATGCCTTCATAAACCGGATCATTATGGTTGACGAACATGCGGCCGCGTTCCTGGAGCTTCCACAAGGCATAAGCGACGGCAGCGCCATCATCCTGGGAAATCAGGACACCGTTCCTGCGACCGCCTGCCTCGGCTTTGGCCGGATCGACGGGATAATAATCGTCAAACACGTGACTCATCAGGCCCGTACCACGGGTCAGTGTCATGAATTCGCTCTGGAAACCGATCAGGCCACGAGCAGGTATACGGTATTCAAGGCGGACACGGCCCTTGCTGTCCGGTTGCATGTCCTGCAGGTCACCACGGCGGCGACCCAGTTCTTCCATGACAGCTCCCTGATTGGCTTCATCGACATCAACGGTCAGGGCTTCATACGGTTCGTGTCTGACACCGTCGATATCCTTGTACACGACTCGTGGACGGGAAACGGCAAGTTCGTACCCTTCCCGTCTCATGTTTTCGATCAGGATCGTGAGATGCAATTCACCACGGCCGGACACTTCGAAAATCGTATCATCGTCCGTTGGCATGACTCTCAACGCAACGTTCGATTTCAGTTCACGGTCCAGTCTTTCACGCAACTGGCGGCTCGTCACGAATTTGCCTTCACGGCCGGCAAATGGCGATGTATTGACCATGAAGTTCATCGTCAGTGTCGGTTCATCCACCGTCAGCATCGGCAACGCTTCCGGATGTTCCGGATCGCAAATCGTGGAACCGATATCAATGGCTTCGATCCCGTTGATCAGGACGATGTCACCGGCGGAGGCTTCATCAATGACCTTGCGTTCCAGGCCCTTGAAAGACAGGACCTGATTGATGCGTGCCTTGACAGGGGTGGAATCCGGACCATTCATGATAACGACGTCCTGCAAGGGTTTGACGCGGCCACGATTGACGCGACCGACACCGATCTTGCCGACGTACGACGAATAATCCAGTGAAGAGATCTGCATCTGGAAAGGGCCATCCGGATCGGCATCGCGGACAGGGACGTATTTCAGGATCGCGTCGAACAGTGGACGCATGTCACCGGAACGGACGCTTTCATCCAGACCGGCATATCCGTTCAGCCCGGAAGCGTAAATGACAGGGAAATCGAGCTGTTCTTCAGTCGCACCCAGCTTGTCGAACAGATCGAAAGTCGCATTGATGACCCAGTCAGGGCGTGCGCCCGGACGGTCGACCTTGTTGATGACGACAATCGGTTTCAATCCCAGACCCAGCGCCTTGCGGGTCACGAAACGGGTCTGTGGCATCGGGCCTTCGACGGCATCGACCAGAAGGAGCACACTGTCCACCATCGACAACACACGTTCGACCTCACCGCCGAAATCGGCATGGCCCGGGGTATCGACGATATTGATGTGCGTTCCCTCGTATTCAACGGCACAGTTCTTGGCGAGAATGGTAATCCCGCGTTCTTTTTCCAGATCGTTGGAATCCATCACCCGTTCGGAAACGGCCTGATTTTCCCTGAAAGTACCCGATTGACGCAGCAGCTGGTCGACGAGAGTGGTTTTGCCATGGTCGACGTGCGCGATAATCGCGACATTGCGGATAGCGCGTGTAGTTTGAGACATAAAAACCCGATAAATGGTAAAAAAGGATAACTATATATTTTAACACGTGAACGTTTCCGAAAATGGGAACGGTCACGACATTTAAACGCCAAAAGAAAATGCCGGTTGACGTACCGGCCAAAGAAAAAGGAATCGTCCGTCAGCTTTCAGGCATCCGTGCCAGCGAAACCAGTCTTTCCGGGGCG
>JAEYIG010000039.1 GCA_023409175.1 Pseudomonadota bacterium | reverse complement strand
TTTCCCTTGAAAACGACCCTTCCGAAAAGAACCATTTCCGTTGCCCCGATGCTGGACTGGACAGACCGGCATTGCCGTTATTTCCATCGCCTGATCAGCCGCCATACCTGGCTCTACACGGAAATGGTCACGACTGGCGCCTTACTCTATGGTGACGTGGCACGCCATCTGGATTTCAGCGGGGAAGAACATCCCATCGCCCTTCAGCTGGGAGGCAGCGAACCGGCAGATCTGGCAAAATGCGCAAAACTGGGCGAAAAATGGGGTTACGACGAAATCAACCTCAATTGCGGCTGCCCGTCGGAAAGGGTACAGAAGGGCGCTTTCGGTGCCTGCCTGATGTCGGAATCGGCACTGGTCGCCAACTGTGTGAAGGCCATGCGTGACGCCGTCCCCGTCGACATCACCGTCAAACACCGTATCGGCATCAACGGCATCGAGACCTATGGGTTCGTGCGTGACTTCATCGGCGAAATAGCCGAAGCAGGGTGCCAGACCTTCATCGTCCATGCCCGCAATGCCATCTTAAAAGGCCTCTCGCCCAAGGAAAACCGGGAAATCCCCCCCTTGCGGTACGAAGTCGTCTATCAGCTGAAAAAAGACTTCCCCGATCTGGAAATCCTCTTGAATGGCGGCATCGAAACGGCCGACGAAATCGAAGGGCACCTGAAACACGTCGATGGCGTCATGATAGGCCGCGCCGCTTATCATTATCCCTACCGGATGGCCGAATTCGATGCGCGTTTCTATCACGGGTCCGAAACGCCCAATACGCCGGCAGAAGTTGTCAGGGCCATGATGCCCTACATTGAAAGACAGCTTTCCCTGTATGGCAGCAAAGGCCTGAAAATGCACGGCATCACCCGCCATATGCTCGGGCTCATGACCGGTTTGCCGGGAGCGCGACGTTTCAGGCAGATCCTTTCCGACCCGGCCAGACTCGCCAGTGGCGATCCGGCAGTGCTGCTGGAAGCACTCGCAGCCGTCAGGGCCTGATTGTCCGGGTAACCCTTCCTTTCCCGTTTTTCGGCATTCCTGCAGAGTCCGCCTGTCTTTGGTAAGATAGACCTGACAAGCCTGCCGGAAGATTGACGGGCCCATAGTCCTGATCCCATTGGTGCTTTTTCCCTCCCGCTTTTATTGTCGTGGATCAAGCAGGCAAAATCGTTCGACCTTATCCTTTAACAATCGCAGCCGTTTTCACCGGCTGGCCATCCAGCACGATTCACTCAGATTGGGAGAAACATGAACGACAACAACACCCAACGAAACCAGTGGTTCATCTGGTACATCGCATTCGCCATCATCGGCGTCTTCCTGGCGCAAGGGTTCTGGGCGAATTACAATACCGTCGAACCGCTTCCATACAGTACTTTCATGCAACAGCTTGACGCCGGAAACGTCAAACAGGTCGACATCGTCGGCGACCAGATCAAGGGCGTCCTGAAAGAACCGCTGAACGGCAAGACGGATTTCACGACCACCCGTGTGGACAATACCCTTGCCGAACAGCTTGCCCGGCATGACGTCCAGTTCACCGGCATCATCCAGAGCACCTTCTTAAAGGATATCCTCGGCTGGATCATCCCGACCGCCATCTTCTTCGGCATATGGATGTTCCTGATGCGCCGCATGGCCAATCAGGCCGGAATGGGCGGTGGCAGCGGCGGTTTCATGTCCATCGGCAAGAGCCGGGCCAAGATCTACGTCGAAAAAGACATCAAGGTCACCTTCGACGATGTGGCCGGGGTCGATGAAGCCAAGGAAGAACTGCAGGAAGTCGTCGGCTTTCTGAAAAACCCGAAAACCTATGGCCGTCTGGGCGGCCGCATTCCCCATGGCATCCTGCTGGTCGGCCCTCCGGGAACCGGCAAGACCCTCCTGGCCCGTGCCGTGGCCGGTGAGGCGGGTGTCCCGTTCTTCTCCATCAACGGTTCCGAATTCGTTGAAATGTTCGTCGGCGTCGGTGCGGCACGTGTCCGTGACCTGTTCGAACAGGCACGCAAACAGGCACCCGCCATCATCTTCATCGACGAGATTGATGCACTGGGCAAAGCCCGTGGCGCATATGGCATCGGCGGCCACGATGAAAAGGAACAGACACTGAACCAGTTGCTGGCCGAACTCGACGGTTTCGATTCCACTTCCGGGCTTGTCCTGTTGGGGGCGACCAACCGGCCGGAAATCCTCGATCCCGCATTGCTCAGGGCAGGGCGCTTCGACCGCCAGATCCTCGTTGACCGTCCCGACAAGTCGGGCCGTATCCAGATCCTCCGGGTCCACCTCAAGAAAATCAAGCTGGGCAACGACATCAACGTCGACCAGATTGCCGCCTTAACGCCCGGCTTTTCCGGAGCCGACCTCGCCAACCTGGTCAATGAGGCAGCCATCCTTGCCACACGGCGCAGGCATGACGCCGTCATGCTCGAGGACTTCACCGGTGCCATCGAACGCATGATCGCCGGGCTGGAAAAGAAAAACCGGCTGATCAATCCCAAGGAGCGTGAGATCGTCGC
>JAEYIG010000172.1 GCA_023409175.1 Pseudomonadota bacterium | reverse complement strand
TGGCGGCAGCGACGAAACAAAATGCGGTTAACTTAAAACTGCGGTTTTGAAGGGGGTTGCCCCTTTTTGGCCGAAAAACCTTTCAAGCACGTTTCCTGCATCATTTCGCGGGAAACATCAGGTCGATATGACAGGCGGTAGCCCGTTCTCCCTGGTGCTAAACAAAGAGCGGTTTCATGGTTGATTGAAAAAGTGTTTAATTGACATTCAGCTTGCCATTCATGTTTTTGGACACGAATATCATTCTGAACGGTTTATTTTACCAGATTTTGACATTTTCCCAAAATCCCGGTTTTGGCGTTGGCATCAGGAAACGGTTTTTTGAGGGACGAAAAGGCCAGAAAAGGTCCTTTTTGCGGATTTTCCATGATCCTGATGGATATGGCCGCAGAAAGAACCCGTTTGGTACAAGGCGTGAAAACCGCGTCAGGCCAGCCTTGCGTGGATGTGCCGGATTTTCTTCATGTACAGGGTGCTTCCGATCAGGAAAGTGAAGACTTCCGCCAGCGGTATGGTCAGCCAGACGCCCCTGATGCCCATGAATGACGGGAGCAGCATCAGGAAAATGAACAGCAGGATGCCTCCGCGCAAGAGTGAGATCAAAAGGGAATATTTTGTCTGCCCAAGCGAGGTGAAGACGCCTGCCGTCAGGATGTTGAACCCGTTGAACAGGTAGGAGAAGGCGAGGATGGCCGTGCCGCTGGCGGCCAGCGCGATGATGTCGGTTTCATCTGGATTGAAGAAGAGCGAGATCAGTTCGTTCCCGAAAAAGAAGAATCCTGAAAACATCAGGGCGGCGAATCCGGCGGTGACTTTGATGGCAAGCGTCAGCGTCTTGCGGATACGGCTGTAATCGGCAAGGCCGTAGTTGTAGCTGAGGATCGAGCGCAGCCCTTCGCTCATCCCGATGATGCTGGCGAGCATGAGGTAGTTCAGGTAATTGATGGCCGTGAAGGCGACGATGCCTTTTTCACCGGCGTAATGCATCAGGGTCAGGTTGAACATGAGCGTGACGACGCAGGCCGAGAGTTCGGTGACGCCTTCCGCGCTGCCGATATAAAGCAGCTTGCCGACCAGTTCCTTCCTGAAGCGGCCGATCCACAGGTTTACCGGAGTGTCCCGGTGGAGCAGGGCAGGCAGGTAAACCGTGAGGCCGATCAGGTAGGAAAGGCCGGTGGCAAAAGCCGCCCCGGCGATGCCCCATCCGAAGGCGAGGATGAAAAGCAGGTCAAGCGCGACGTTGGAAAGCACCATCACGGACATGCCGACGGTGGCATAGACCGGCCGGCCTACAGCTTTCAGGATGGCGTCGAAAAGGTACATCACGACCGGGAAAGGGAAAAACGGTGCCAGTACCCGGATGAACGTGACGGCATCGCCTTGCAGGGCATCGTTGGCGCCCATCAGCCGTACGAGCCCGGGGGCGAAGATATAAACGAGCGCTCCGCTAATGCCGATGGCGAAGAGGGCGAAAACCAGGCCCGTACGCAGGGTGTCATTGGCGGTCTGAAGGTCGCCCTCACCGAGTTTCATGCCGATGATGCACTGGCAACCGACGCAGATGACGACGGCACAGGCGATCAGGGCATCGTAGACGGGGATGACGAGGTTGACGGAACCCATGGCGTTGGCGCTGATGAAGTTGCCGATCAGGATGCCGTCGATGAAGAGTTGGGCCGACAGCATGAACAGCGCCAGCATGCCGGGAATGACGAATTTGACAAACAGTTTCGGGATGTTTCCCGTGGCGAGTTCTTCTTCTCCCGTTGTGTGTGTCCGGGTAGTTGAGTTCATAAAATCTTTTGCTTTTGGCAAGTTTCAGGCTTGTGGCTTGCAATGATTGCACGTGCAGGGGTGTCTGCCTGATGGGCAGAAACGGCGGCACGACAGGTGGCACGATGGGCGACACTGATGCGGCAGGTTTGAAACGTGGGTTTTTAAGTGGTTTTCCTTTTTCTGACGAGTCAGAAGAGGTGGATTGTTTAGCGGTTTTCCTGCTGGAGGTTCCAGACCGAAAGAGGCGTTTGCCTGGCGGGTCTGGCTTTAGACACTAAGCGGTTTCATGGCCGTTTTGATGATTTCTGGAGGTTGATCTGTTTTTTTCCTCTTCCCTTTTTGAAGAGGCCGTGGGTTGAATCGTATTGAATTATAACACTTTTTTGAAAATGCAAGCTTGTGTCGGAAAGACGGAAACTGAGCGGAAGGGTTTTTCGATGGGCATTTACGACGACTGGAAGGCAAACCTTTTGGGTTTGCCTTGCCGGTTTTGGTGTCCGGACGAAAGGCATGTCGCCTTATTACAGACACTCGTCCCAACCTTGCACTTTTGCACCTGCGCACTGTTTCTTATAGACGTCCAGCGCATTCTTGTCTTTCTGGAAATCGTAGAAATGGATTTTTGCGGTCGGGATGGACAGGTAATCCAGTGTTTCCTTCACGGCATCAAGAGAGGCTTTAGTCGGCTTGAAATGTCCCGATTCGTTGGAAACGGTCACGATCTGCCCATTTTGGACCCAGAGTTCACCGGCGCTATAGACCGGGTGCCAGCCACCGTTCAATTGCGAATGCCGGACATGTCCCGGATTGCCATACCTGACGGTTTTTTTCATGTTGTCGGCAAAGGCGTATTTGTCGTTCTTGCAGAGTTGTCCGTCAGGCTGGATGACATTGCGGTCATACCGCCGGAGGACGAGGCCGAGCTTGTCGGGATCGTTTGCATATTTTCTCAGGACGAAAATATAGCGGCCGTCAGCCAGTTTCTTCGATGAGGCCTCACCTTTCAACCCCTTGATGATTTCCTGCGTATTGGCATCAGTAATGGAGTCGATCACAGTAACGTGATTCAGGTGGCTGGTCGTCATGTCCAGTCTGTCGCGGCAGACGTCGTCGTATTGCCAGCCGTTCGTGACTTTCCTGCCCTCGTACTGGCATGTCACCATGCTTTCCTCGCGGGTCAGCGGCCGCGTGGACAGGGGCTGTTCCCGCCAGGATGAGCGTTCCAGCATGTGCGATCCGCACAGGGCATATATCGAGCCGAAGAAGGAAGTTGTATTCCGCCATTGACCGTTCCAGCGTGCGGTGCAGGTTTTGGACGAACAGTTTTTCTTTCGCCAGTCTGCGAGTGCCTTGTTACATACTTCGGGTGCGTTGTCATTGTTGAAAATGGAGCTGGCGGCACTGATGTCCTGCCATTTCTGGGTGGCGTTGGCCTGCGGGACAGTCAGCAGGAAGCCCGAAGCCAGGAGCAGGCTTATAAGGGTTTTCATTTTTTTCATGGTTCTTTCCTCCGGTAAATTGAATGAAAAAAAGGGAATCCCGGTGTTTTTTGGGGATGCAGAGGTATAAGCCGTCAGTGATTGCCCGGATAGGGCAATTTCCGGTTATCAGGGGGGTAATTCGATTTTAGCAAAAGGAAACGGACATTTAGTTTCCGCAGAGGAATTTTATTGGTAAATGTTGTTTCCGGTGCGAAAGGGATGCCATCAGGTTCACATCCGCAAGAAAGGGAGGGGATACAGGACGGGAAAAAGACGTTTCCCTTCGGCCGACCTTATTTTTTGACGGCCGAGACGATCAGCATCATCGGGCGGCGCAGTTCGTTTTTCATGCCGGGGACGGTAACGAGCATGGTCTCGTCCGGCTGTGGTTCGACCAGGCCGGTGATGGAAAACCCGGCCTTGATCAGGCCGCCCACATAGGTCGTCAGGGTCTTGTGGTATTTGGTGACTTTCGAGCCCAGAAAGCTTGCGCGGCGCTTGCCTTCGGTGAAGTATTTGTCGACGGGCCAGTGCATCAGCCTGCCGTTTTCGTTCGTGACCCATTCCTGCGGGCCGTGGGCGGTAAAGACGGGATGTTCGACGGAAAAGACGAAAGCGCCGCCGGGTGTCAGGCAACGGTGGACTTTCCCGCAGATGTCGTCGAAGGATTCAAGATAGTGGAATGCCAGCGAGCTGATGACGACATCGAAGCTTTCCGGTTCGAATTCAAAGTCTTCGATTGCCATGCAGCGGTAATTCGTCCAGAGTGAGCCATTCCGCTTTTGCGCCTGGTGGAGCATTTTTTCAGAGAGGTCGATGCCGGTGCAGGAAACCGCGCCATGTTCGATGGCGTAACGGCAATGCCATCCGTAACCGCAACCGAGGTCGAGAACCCGTTTTCCGCAACAGTCGGGCATCATTTCTTCAAGGGCGTGCCATTCGCCTGCGCCTTCCAGTCCCTTCAGGGAACGGGGCATCTGGCTGTATTTCCTGAAAAAACGCTCACAGTCGTATTTGTTTTCTTTCATTTTGCGTGAATGGTTTTGGCTGGCAGCGTCGTGTTCCCGGGCCGGTTATGCGTCAGGCATGGTTTTGTGGCTCGCAAGAGTTTGGTCTGTTTGCGTTTGCCTGTCATTGACATAAATGGATTTTGCCGTTTGTTGGGGAGGCGGTTTTGCGCTTATGCAACGTTTCTCCCATCCGGCCATTCCCGACAAGGACTGAAAATGGCCGGATGGGAGAAAAGCGTCAGTTGAGTTCTGAAAGGAGATTTTTGGCGTCCGTATCGCCGTCGTCAGCCGCTTTTTGTAGCCAGTAGCGGGCTTTTTCGGTGTCTTTGGCCACCCCTTTTCCCTGAAGGTACATGGCGCCAAGGATTTTCCGCGCGTTCGAATCGCCTTTTTCGGCGGCTTTCGTGAACCATTCGGCGGCTTTGGCAGTGTCTTTTTGGGTGCCCTGTCCGTTCATGAGCAGGGTACCGAGATAGTTCTGGGCACTGGTTTCGCCGGCTCTCGCCGCTTTTTCGAACCAGTAATAAGCCGTTTTCTCGTTTTTCGGAGTGCCGAGGCCTTCCAGGTTCATGATGCCCATGAACGTCTGTGCCTCATGGTTGCCGCTGTTGGCGGCGCGGTCAAACCATTCGGCGGCTTTGGGATAGTCCTGTTCGGTGCCTTTTCCCTGAAAATACATCACACCCAACATGGTCTGGGCCTTGTTGTTGCCTAATGAGGCCGCTTTTTCGAATTGCGGGAGAGCCGTTTCATATTGGCCTGCCGACCAGGATTCCATCGCCTTCTGGAGGTCGCGTTCACCGACGGCAAAGGCGGTTTGGCTGATGACGATCAGGATGATCGTGGCGATGAGTATGATCCATAAAAAGAGCTTTTTGTTCCTGGAACCCCTGGACATAGTTTGTCTTTCTTTCGCTAGGTGAAGGGAAAGTCCAATATGATAGCAGGGCTTGCCTGATCGAAAAAGCCTTTTTCGCTTATTTACGTGAATCAGCTTGTTAATGACGCCCAAAAAACGTTATCTGTAATGAAAATTTTACCCACGGTTATTTTTCCATCCCTGAATCCGGCAAACTCAGGTTTCTTGCGGGTTGCAGGGGAGGGACAGACATTTGTGAAAGCCCTGTTTTTATGATAAACAGGAAAGGTTGCAGTGAAGAAATGCCCTTTTTGCAAGGGATTCCTTCCCCATTCGTTGCCCTGGGGAAACCGGAATGGCCACCGGATTCCGTCCCATGCATCGTCTGTCAGGCGGGAGATTCGTTTTCTGCCGTTTGAATGGTCTTCCCGGAAAAGGATATGGACAGGGACAAGAAGTTTTACTGGGATCTTTTTATCGCCACTTTTCAGCTCTCCATGTTTACGCTCGGGGGCGGTTTCGTCATCGTTCCGCTGATGCGCAAGAAGTTCATGGAGGAAAAGCACTGGATTGATGAGGACGAGATGATGGATCTGACGGCGATCGCCCAGTCGGCTCCGGGTTCGATGGCGGTGAACGCGTCCATTCTGGTCGGCTACCGGCTGGCGGGCATCAGGGGGGTGCTGGTGACGGTGCTGGGGACGGTATTGCCTCCGCTGATCATCCTGACCATCGTGTCGATGTTCTATTCGGCTTTCAAGAGCAACCCGTACGTCGCCATGGCGATGAAAGGCATGCAGGCGTGCGTGGCCGCCATCATCATCGACGTGGTCATCACGATGGGAAAGGGCGTTCTCGCGCCCCGGAAATGGCTTCCCTGCGTGATCCTGACCGGGTCGTTTCTGGCGGTTTTCTTCTTTGACGTGAACGTGTTCATCGTCATACTCGTGTGTGGCGCGATAGGCGTCGTCGATACGCTCTATGGCGAACAGCTCCGGAAACTGAAACTGTCGCGGCTCAGGCACCATCGCCAGCAGCGTGGCCGTGGCAGCGATGACAGGGGAAGCCGGCCATGATTTACCTCCAACTCTTCTGGAGCTTTTTCCAGATCGGCCTTTTCAGTATCGGCGGCGGATATGCCGCGATGCCGCTGATCCAGCATCAGGTGGTCGAAGTTCATCCCTGGCTGACGATGACCCAGTTTTCCGACATCATCACGATTTCCCAGATGACCCCGGGGCCGATCTCGATCAATTCGGCGACGTTCGTCGGCCTGCAGGTCGCCGGCATCCCGGGAGCCATCATTGCGACAGTCGGGAACGTCCTGCCTTCGATCATCATCGTCCTTTCGCTGGCTTTCGCCTATTACCGTTACCGCAAGCTCAGGCTGATCAAGGGTGTTCTCCTGCAGTTGCGGGCGGCCGTGGTGGCGATGATCGCTTTTGCCGGGCTGTCGATCATGTTCCTGTCGTTCTGGCACAGTGACGGCTTGCCGATGCATTTCGACGGGACCGATTACATCGCGGTCGGGATTTTCGGCATTTCCCTGATCCTCATGCGCCGTTTCAAAAGGCTCGACCCGATCCTGATCATGATCGCGGCGGGGATTGTCGGGATTGTGCTTTACAGC
>JAEYIG010000139.1 GCA_023409175.1 Pseudomonadota bacterium | reverse complement strand
TCGCCCAAGAAAAAAGTACCGAAAGTTTACGATATCTCAACAAGTGCCCGAATTGATGAGCTTCAGATCGAAAAACTGAGAAACGGCGTCCAGTTGAAGGATGAAACGGGGATCACGAAAGCCCTTGAATGTGATTCCCCTGATGAATACCGAATGCGGCTTGTCATCGCCGAAGGCAAATATCATCAGGTCAAGCGCATGGTCGCCGCGGCAGGCAATCATGTGGAAAAACTTCACCGGTCAGCTATCGGCGGTTTTGCCCTTGAAGACTCTCTTGACGTTGGACAATGGCGGCATCTGGACGAAAACGATCTTGAAAAGCTGAACGGGCCGATCAAACTTTGACCAGCCCGGCATTCAAAGCGTTTCGCGAAGCGTCATTTTTTCTTCGGAATGTAGAGGTCAGTTATCGTACCCAAACCGGTTTCAGCCGCGAACATGACCGTTTCCGATAATGACGGATGTGGATGGATGGTCAGGGCGATATCCTCCAGATCGGCTCCCATTTCAAAAGCCAGCGTCGTTTCTGAAAGCAGTTCTCCGGCATTCGTTCCGGCAATGGCTGCGCCCAGCAGACGCTTCGACGCTCTATCCCACAAGAGTTTGGTCAGGCCATCCTTTCGCCCCATCGTGAGGTTACGACCACTGGCACTCCATGGGAAAACCGATTTTTCGACAACGAGTCCCTTCGTTTTCGCTTCCTCTTCGGTCAGGCCCATCCAGGCGATTTCCGGATCAGTATAAGCGACGGAAGGCACCGTCATGGCGTCGTATTCCACTTTCAGCCCGGCAATCACTTCAGCGGCGATTTTCCCTTCATAACTGGCCTTGTGCGCCAGCATGGGCTCACCGCAGATATCGCCAATGGCATAGATATGGGGCACGTTCGTCTGCTGCTTCCGGTTGACGGGTATGAACCCACGGTCATCAACTTGAACACCGGCCTTCTCTGCCCCGACCCGTTTTCCGTTCGGGCGACGACCCACGGCTACCAGGACGAGATCGTATTGCCGTGTTTCTTTCGGCGCTCCCGCGCCTTCAAATACCGCTTCCAGACGGTCGCCTTTCTCTTCCAGCCGTGAGACACGGGTATTCGTGTAAATACCCTCATATCGCTTTTTGATCCGTTTCAGCAACGGCAACACGACATCCCGGTCGGCTGCGGGAATCAGGCCGTCAGAAAACTCGGCAATCGTGACTTTCGCTCCCAACGCATCATAAACACATGCCATTTCCAGGCCAATGATGCCTCCTCCGATCACCAGCATCTTTTCAGGGATCTTTTTCAGGTCAAGCGCACCAGTCGAATCGACCAGAGCCGGATGCCCGTACGGGAAATCCGGCAATGTGGCAGCGGAGGAGCCGGCAGCAATGATCGCGTTCCTGAAGCGTACCGACCAGTTTTCACCTTGCCCGGACACGTCCATTTCATTGGGACCCGTAAACTGGCCATTGCCCTGAAGAACCTGGATCTTTCTTGCCTTTGCGAGCGCGGCCAGTCCTCCTGTCAGCTTGTCGACAACACTTTGCTTCCACCGGTTCAGCTTTTCGGGATCGACCTCAGGTTTGGCAAAATGCACGCCTGTGTCAGCCATCTCTTCCGCTTCAGTGATGACTTTTGCCGCATGAAGGAGTGCCTTGGAAGGGATGCAGCCGACATTCAGGCAAACGCCACCCAATACAGGATAACGTTCGACAAGAACGACATTCTGTCCCAGATCGGCTGCCCTGAATGCGGCCGTATATCCTCCGGGTCCAGCCCCAAGAACCAGCGTATCGCACTCGATAACGTTCCTTGTTCCATGATTTTCCTGGGCGACGGAAACAGACTCTGTCCTTGAGCCACTCTCCACGACTTTTCCTTCCGGTTTGTCAGCTGGTACCCCATTTTCTGCCGCATCCAGCACCAGCAGAACAGTCCCCTCGGAAACCTTGTCGCCCAATTTGATTTTCAGTTCCCGAACCTTCCCGGCTTCTGACGACGGGATTTCCATGCTCGCCTTGTCCGACTCGACCAGCACAATTGACTGATCCTTGGCGATCTCGTCCCCTTCCTTGACCATCACCTCGATGATCTCCGCGTCTTTCACATCACCGATGTCCGGCACCCTGATTTCCACCGTTTTCATCTCATCAAACCTCTTGCAATCATTTATGGCTCACCTCCGGAATGTCCGGAGAACAGATCAGATCCTACAAAAGCGTTTCTTTCATATCGCCCAATACTTCAGACAGATAAGTGATGAAACGCGTCCCTTCCGCCCCATCGATGACACGGTGGTCGTAGGACAGGGACAAAGGCAGGATCTGCCGTGGCACGAACTGGATGCCGTCCCATACCGGCTGTGTCGAGATGCGCGACAGGCCGACGATGGCGACTTCCGGCGCATTGATCAAAGGGGTGAAATAGGTGCCTCCTATTCCACCCAGCGAGGTAATCGTAAAGCTGGCGCCCTGCATATCGGACGGGTTGAGCTTTCCTTCGCGGGCGAGAGCCGACAACTGTGCAAGTTCCCGCGAGATTTCCAGCAAACCCTTTTTATCGGCATTGCGGATGACCGGGACGACGAGGCCATGCACCGTATCGGCGGCAAACCCGATGTGGTAATAGCGTTTCAGAATGAGGTTTTCGCCTGTCGCATCAACGGATGCATTGAATTGCGGATATTTTTTCAGGGCGGCCACGCAGGCCTTGATCACGAAGGACAGGACCGTCAGTTTCACGCCTTCGTTCTTGTGCTTCTCATTGGCCTGTTTCCGGAAGGCTTCCAGATCTGTCACGTCAGCCTGATCGTACTGCGTCACATGCGGGATCATGACCCAGTTCCGGTGCAGGTTGGGGCCGCTGATTTTCTTGATCCGCGACAGGGGCTGCAATTCCGTTTCGCCGAACTGGGAAAAATCCAGGGAGGGCCAGGGAGGGAGATTCATGAAATTGTCGAAACGGTTAGATGACCCATCGCGGTTCAACATCGTTTTCACATAGAGCTGAATGTCCTCTTTCAGAATGCGCTTTTTGGGGCCTGAACCCGTCACACGCCTCAAATCAACGCCCAGTTCACGGGCATATTTCCGCACGGAAGGCGAAGCATGCGGAGCAACGGTATCCAGCTTGTGATCTGGAACCGAATCCTGCGCCATATACTCCGTCGCCGCTTCCTGACGGGGTTCAGAAGGAGGAATGACTTTTTCTTCAGCGGACGCATTCACTTGAGTGACCACAGGACGTCCAACCGTTTTTTCAGCCGCTCCTTCAGCTGCAGGCTTCTTTTCAGCTTCCGTATTGCCGGATTCTTCCGCTTCCATCACAAGCAAAACGGAACCCTCGGAAACCTTGTCCCCCAACTTGACCTTCAATTCCTTCACCTTGCCGGCTTCCGACGACGGGATTTCCATGCTCGCCTTGTCCGACTCGACCAGTACGATAGACTGGTCTTTGACGATCTCGTCCCCTTCCTTGACCATTACCTCGATGACTTCCACATCCTTGAAGTCACCGATATCCGGCACCCTGATTTCCACTGTTTTCATCTCTTGCATCCCTTTTAGTCTTAATGCAGGAAATACGATATGTCATCCGTCACCCGATGTCGTTCACATATCGACCGGATTCGGTTTTTCCTTGTCGATCCCGTATTTCTCAATCGCCTTTGAAACCGTCTCAACGGGTATGTCTCCCGATCTTGCCAGTGCTTCCAGAGCGGCGACCGTAACGTAATAACGGTCGATTTCAAAGAAATTGCGCAAATTGGCACGCGTGTCGGATCGGCCGAAACCGTCCGTTCCAAGGACGGTATACGGGCGGCCTTCAGGAATATAGGCACGGATCTGTTCGGCGAAGAGCCGGATGTAATCCGTCGAAGCGATCACCGGCCCCTGGGTATCCTGCAGGCACCGGGTCGCATAAGGCACTTTCGGATCTTCGTCCACATGCAACATGTTCCAGCGTTCGACATCATTGCCTTCACGCGCAAGCAAGGTGAAAGACGTTACCGACCAGATATCGGCAGCGACCTTCCAGTCGTCTTTGAGCAGCTCGACCGCAGAAAGCATTTCATGGGTAATGGTTCCCGAACCCAGCAGCTGGACACGATGAGGCAGGTCTTTTTCGCCTTCGGCAAGAAGATACATGCCTTTAAGAATGCCTTCTTCCTGCCCCGGCTTCATGCCGGGTTGGGGATAGGATTCATTCATGACGGACACGTAGTAGAAAACGTTTTCCTGGTTTTCCACCATGCGCCGTGCGCCGTCCTGGATGATGACGGCCACTTCATGTGCAAATCCGGGATCGTATGGAATGCAGTTGGGAATTGTCGCTGCCATCACGTGATTGTGGCCATCCTCATGCTGCAAGCCTTCCCCATTCAATGTGGTCCGGCCTGCCGTACCGCCAATCAGGAATCCGCGCGCCATCATGTCTGCCGCGGCCCACATCAGGTCACCCGTCCGCTGGAAACCGAACATCGAATAATAGGTATAAAACGGCAATGTGATCTTGTTGCTCGTCGAATAACTCGTCGCAGAGGCGATCCAGGAACAGATGCCTCCGGCTTCCGTAATCCCTTCCTGCAGGATCTGGCCGGCCTTGTCTTCCCGGTAATACATGACTTCGTCCTGATCGACAGGTTCATAAAGCTGTCCCTTCGGGTTGTAGATGCCGATCTGCCGGAAGAGTCCTTCCATACCGAACGTGCGCGATTCGTCCACCATAATCGGCACGATCCGCCTGCCGATATCCGTCGATCTCAGCAAAATGCCAAGAGTCCGCACATAAGCCTGTGTCGTTGAAATTTCACGTCCCTCATGCGTCGGTTCCAGCACGGCCTGGAAAGCCGAAAGCGGCGGGACGATCAGATGTTCATCCGCCTTTTCACGCCTATGAGGCAGATAACCGCCCAAGAGTTTCCTGCGCTCGTGAAGATAAATCATTTCAGGCGCGTCTGCCGGCGGCATGTAAAAGGGGACTTCGTCAAGCTGGTCATCCGGTATCGGGACCCCTGCCCTGTCACGGAGCGAGCGGATGGTCATGTCATCCAGTTTCTTGACCTGATGGGCGATATTCAAGGCCTCACCTGCCTTACCCATGCCATAACCCTTGACGGTCTGGCACAAAATGACAGTGGGCTGGCCGGTATGCTCCTGTGCTGCCTTGAAAGCGGCATAAACCTTTTGCGGATCATGGCCTCCACGGGACAATCGCCAGATCTCGTCGTCGGACATGTTTTCGACCATTTTCAAGAGACGGGGGTCCTTGCCGAAGAAATGCTCGCGGACATAAGCGCCGTCCTTGGCCTTGTATGTCTGGTACTCGCCGTCGACGGTTTCCATCATGACCTTTTTCAGGATATTGTCCTTGTCCCGTGCCAGCAGCTCATCCCAGTCCGACCCCCAGATGACCTTGATGACGTTCCAGCCTGCCCCACGGAAATCCGATTCCAGTTCCTGAATGATCTTGCCGTT
>JAEYIG010000107.1 GCA_023409175.1 Pseudomonadota bacterium | reverse complement strand
TATGGCGGCGGCCAATGTGTTGATGCGTGACGATACGCTGGCAAAACGTCTGGGTGAATTGCGCGGCAACCCGAATGCGGAAGGACTGTGGGGACGTTACCAGTATGGCGATACCCGAATCGACGGTGCCCGTCGGGTCGACCAGAAGTTCAACAGTCTCCAGTTCGGTTTCGACCATGCTGTCAATCCCGAATGGCGAGTCGGTGCGGCGCTGGGTTACGAACATGCCGATAACGATTTCGTCTACGGCAGCGGCAAGACCAAAAGCACCAGCCTGTCCCTGTATGCGACATGGCTCGCCGGGAAGGGACATTATGTGGATATTGTCCTGAAGGGCGCTTACGTCGACAGCAAGTACGATGTCTCTGGCGGCACTTTCATGCAAAAGAACAATGCCGATTTCGACAGCAATGCCTACTCGCTTTCGGTTGAATACGGTTATAACTTTGACCTGAAAAACGGCTGGTTTGTCGAACCGCAGGTTCAGGCGCTTGTCGGCAGGCTGGGCAGCGCATCCTACAATTATGTCCATGAGGACGGTTCGATGGATGTCCATAATGATGGTGTGACGTCCGTCCGTCTGCGTGGCGGCGTGCTTGGCGGATACAAGCTGAACGACAGATCGCGCATCTATGCCAAGGCTTCGGTCCTGCATGAATTCAACGGGGATGTCGAAACACGGATCACGGCAGACCGCAAGACCGCAGGACTGACCGATTCGTTTGGTGGCACGTATTATCTGTATGGCGTCGGCGTGAATTTTGTCCCGACTGATAACATGAGCGTGTACTTCGATCTGGAGCGCACTGCCAGTGGTGTGGCGAAAACGGATCTGGGTGTCAATCTGGGGGTCCGTTACTCCTTCTGATGCAATTCCCTCTACAGGGATCAAAAAAGCCTGACAGAAAGAACTGTCAGGCTTTTTTACATGGCGTTTTCCTCAGGGAAGAGGAATGCCCGTTTACTGGACGACCATATCCAGGACGTAGGCCTGATTAGGCGCATTGACTGCAGGATTGGTGACGTTGTAACGTTTCAGGCGCAGGATGTGGCCCATGCCATCGTGTCTGTACCCTTCGATGTTCGGGTAGAAAGGACGCCATGTGCTGGTTCCGTTCATGACGCCGTTATTGTCGTAGTAAACGTCACGGACCTGGAAACATTGTTTCAATGGCATACCTGGCAGGGCACATGCCACGGTCGATGAGGCGACTTCCATGAAGACGGTTTCACCGGTGCCACCGTAACGGACGTCAGCGGTAGGACGGCCGGTAAAGGTCAGGGTGTTGCCGTCGGTAAAACGCAGCTTCATGACGGGAGCGGCGGAAAGGTAAATGTCGATGTTGGCTTTTTTCTGGAACTGGGCGGCGACCTGCTGTTCAAGCGTGTTCAATTGCGGAGCGCAAAGCATCCGTGTTGATACCATATCGGAAAACGTCACCATGTTTCCATTCAGGAGGTAATTGCCGCCCATCACGTTACAGGTGTTGGAAATGGAAAAACGGTTGACCTTGAAATCGAGCTGAACCGGTTTGGCTGGCTGGATGAAAAGGTTGTTCAGGCGCTGGCCGCTGCGGTTGGTCGCATCGGTCAGTTGCCAGTGGAATGCGTCGAGGGAGTCGACGGCCTGCGAAACAGGAGGGTTGGAATCAGGCATTTGCGCACACCCCACCAGGACAAGCGGAGCTACCAATAAGGACAATAAATAACGCTTCATATTTTTCTCCAAGGATGATTTTGCTAGCCGAAAATAAGGAATGGAAAGAATGAAAGCACTTTTTTTCACCAGTGAAAATGTAACATTGAAGGAAATGAATGTGCTTCGCCATATCAAGTTTGTTTCAGTTGTTTAAGCCATGCCAAGGCTAGTCCGTCGCATGGTCTTGCGTCAATCTGACAGGGCCCCTGTCCTGAAGTTCAGACGTTTGTGTAATAAGGGGCATTAACGAATGGGCCTTTTAGTCCTGATCAAGTATCGGGAAGAAGAATTGGAAAAGGGCTTCCGTTACGGAAGCCCGTCGCGGTTACCGGTTTATTTTTTGCCGATCAGCATCAGGTTGAGCAATTTTTCGTCAGGCTTGAGTTTCAATGCATCACGCAATTGGGTTTCGTCCATTGAAATCACGTAACGGCCTTCAATGGCCAGGGATTCCGCCGCAAGATAGATGTTCTGGGTCATGGCGCCGGATGCGATGTAGGCGATGTCCGGTTTTGTCCCGGACTCAGCCACGAAAACGAGTACGACAGGAGACTGGCCGACAATCGGTTGCGGTCCCGCTTTTTCCCGGACGTCCTGTTTCGAGATTTCAACCAGCCCGTTGTCTTTCCAGTTGTATTTGAATACACCGCTGTTATCGAGCACATAAATGGTATTGTAAGGCGCCTTGCCCATGGCGAATGGAACCGTCCAGCCCTTGCCGAAGCGGTTTTTGCCGGAGGCGGCCCATAACAGGTTGGACAGTTCGGCTCTGGAAATTTCCTTCAGCGGGAACTCGCCGTGTTTGGCGGAATGCCGGCTGTTCAGGGCGGAAAAGACGCCCATCCCTGAAGAAGTCTTGGGAGCGGGCAACAGGATGTCAGCCCATGCCGGGGCACTGATGAGTGTCATGGCAGCCAGTGCGCACAGGATGCGTTTGCCGTTTCGGAACATGCTCCCTCCTTATTTGACGTAATGGATGACGTTGCGCCTGCGTTCCGGTGTCGCCGGTTTTTCATCGGTATATCCCAGCGAAACGGCAAACTGTGGCTTGTAACCTTCGGGTATGCCGAGTTCTTTCATGAGGCCTGCAGCGACCGCAGGATCGTCAAATGCCTGGGTGAAACTGGCAAGATAACATGAACCCAACCCAAGCGATGTGGCTGCGACACACATGTTCTGGGTCGCGTTGGCGCAGTCGATACGGGAGTTGCGGTTGTCGTTTCCGGACACGATGATGACGGTCGGCGCATTGTAGAAAGGGGAAAAATCGGGGTCGTTCGCTTTTTCCATACTGCGGTCGTCTCCCATTTTGCGGAGCGTGTCTGCCGCCGCGTCCCTGAGTTTTTTCAGCATGTCCCTGTTCTGGATGACGGTGAAATCCCAGGACTGGAGGTTCCGGGAAGTCGCGGCGTAAATGGCGGCTTCCAGAATCCAGTTCAGGTCGCGTTCAGCGATTTGCTGGGGTTTGTAGGATCGGATGCTTCTGCGGGTCAGCATGGAGTTGATTGTCTCATTCATGAGTGTCTCCCTGGAAAATTGGTTTCAAAGCCTATAAGGCTGAGGTCGGATATCAGTGACGTTCATTAGACCACTGTTTTTTTGCCCTGTAAACTTGGCTCTTCAGATTCGTTCAACAGGACGTTCATGATTGTTTTGAGAGCTCGCGGAAAGAAAAAGTTGCCGTGTTTTGGGGAAGCGGGCAAAAAAAAGGACTCTCGCCAGCGACAGTCCTTTACATAAGGCAGACGGATTTGTTCCCGAATCAATGCGGCAACGGTTTCAGCCTGCAGTTTTCAAACATGTCTTTCGATTTGTCATAGGTCGACGATTTGACTTCCATGAGAGCCAGCAGGGTGTGGTAAAGGTTGTCGTGCGACCAGGTATTCTTTTCAGCCTCTTGCGCGATGCAACTGTAGTCGAGATGGTCGAATTTCTTCATGTTTTCGGACATCCACAAAACCATCGGTACTTTTTTCTGTTCGTCAGGTGCGATGGAGTAAGGCAGGCCATGCAGGTAAATATTGTTTTCCCCGAGCGATTCGCCGTGATCCGACACGTACAAAAGCCCTGATTCCAGGTGTGGGAAACGTTTCAGGATATTGATGGCTTCCGCGACGACATGGTCAGTGTAGAGGATCGTATTGTCATAGGTGTTCACGACTTCTTCCCGTGTGCATTTCTGGATGTCTGCCGTGTCACAGGTCGGGGTGAATTTCCTGAATGTGGCCGGATATCGTTTGTAATAGGTCGGTCCGTGGCTCCCCATCGTATGCAGGACGATGAAGGCGTCTTTCGTGACATTCCCGAGGTACTCTTCGAGGTCTTCCAGCAAAACTTCGTCGAAACAGCTTTTTCCGTCACAGTAACGGATATCGTTTTTCTTGACCATCTCTTCGTTTGGAACCCGGTTGCACACCCCTTTGCAACCGTCATCGTTGTCTTTCCACAGCACCTGAAAACCCGATTGCTGCATCAGGTCGACCAGGTTTTCCGTATAGGCGGCATCGTCGGCATTGAAGTTGACCCGGTCCATTTTGGAAAACATGCAGGGGACGGATATGGCTGTGGCCGTGCCGCAAGAGTAGACGTCCTTGAACGAGATGACGTCTTCCCTGGCCAGCTTCGGGTTCGTTTCCCGGGGATAACCGTTCAGGGAGAAATTCATGGACCTTGCCGTTTCACCGACCACCAGAATGAACACCGTTGGCGCGGCATCTTCATAAGGCATCAGCTTTGCCTTTTCGTCGAGCCTTGCGAACTGGCGGTTAACCAGCGATTTGTGGTGATAATAACGGACGGTCGCATAGATGTAGTTGGTCGGGTTGATCAGTCTGGGCATTTCATGGTGGTTTCGCCCGAAAGCGGCATATTCCTTGAAAAACAGGGCGGCAATCCCGCCGATGGCAATCGCCGAACCGGCAATGGCGATAAGACGGA
>JAEYIG010000072.1 GCA_023409175.1 Pseudomonadota bacterium | reverse complement strand
TTTAATGGCGTTGAAATTCACTTCACAAAACCTTCTCTTTAACATGGCCTTTCCGTTTTCGCAAGCCGAAAAAACAGAAAAAAAACGGATTGGTCCGTCCGCGCAAAAATGAGGCACGACTCATTTGAAACAGGCCAGATATCGTTTTTTTGGACTTGTTCACAAGTTTATCCACAGGAAATGGGGATAAGATCGTTTGGCTAAATTGAGACATCTTCCAAAAACGATTGCCGCAAAAGCCGACCTCTGCCCCCAAAATGGGGAAAAGCGTTGCACCAGATGCCCTTATCCTGCCAGATATCGGGACAAGTTGCCAGAAAAGCCATTCCTGACCTTGCCATAAGGAAATAATTTTAATACCCTTTTATTGTTGCCATAAGGATATTGTGGCCGTCCTGCCATACATGCCGAAGCGTATCCGGGACATCCTCCCGCGCCACCTGAACGGAAAACAGGCTGAACGAACCCATGAAACGATTCATTTCCCTGCTGATGCTGATCGTGTGCCTGTTTACACAGGCCCTTGCCGACAATGCGGCAGGAAGGACGGTGCGGGTCGGTTTCCCGCCCATTCCGGGATTCAATGAGGTCAACAAGGACGGCACTTTCAGCGGCTACGATGTCGATTACCTGAAGAAGATATCCGACCAGAACAACTGGAAATACCAATACGTCATCGCCTCCTGGACAGATTGCGTCGAAATGCTCAAAAAAGGGGAAATCGACATCCTTGGCGGTATGGAAAGGACGCCGCTCCGGGAAAAACAGTTCAATTTCGCCCAGCTTGAATCCTTCCTGAATTCCGTCGTCCTCTTTGCCAGGCCAAACGACGAGCGTTTTCTCCGCAAGAACCTCGCTGAATACAAAAACCTGACCGTCGGCGTTTTGAAAGGCAGCCAGGACATCGAGTCCCTGAAAAAATACAGCCAGGCCCACAACCTCACCTTCAGGCTGAAGGAATATACCGAGCCCGAAAAACAGTACGAGGCATTCAAAAAGGGCGAATTCGACATCCTGCTGGCCAGCAGCATGAACAAGCTGAACAACCTGCAGATCCTGGTTTCCTTTGCGCCGACTCCCCATTTTTATGCCGTGCGGAAAAACGCCCCGGAAATACTGGAAGAGCTCAACCGGGCACAGGCACAGATCAAGAGCCAGGACCGCTTTTACGATTACCGCCTTTATGAGAAACACTATGGTTTTTCAGAATCGAACCGGCCGACCCTGACCCGTGCCGAACGTCATGCCCTGGACGACATGCCGCCGATGCGGGTCGCTTTCGTGCATGGATGGAGACCGATTGCCCACCTGTCTGACGACCGGCATCACGGTATCGTCGCCGACCTTTTCGCTTCCATTACCGCCAGTTCCGGCCTGCGCGTCAAGTATGTCGATGCCCGTTCCCACGAGGATGCCGTCAGGCTCGTCGAGACGGGAGAAGCCGATGCCGTCGCCTTTATCGTGCTGAATAACGAATTGTCCGACAAGACCGACCTGAAAACGTCCATCCCGTTTTTGCAGATACCCGTCACCCGGCTGATGGAGAAAGACCGTGACAGTTCAAAGCCTGTCGAAAAAGTCGGCTTTTCCCACATCATGAACAAGCAGTTCATCGAAGACCTGAACCAGAGCACCCCGTCCATCAAGACCATTGTCCGCCGTTCGCCGCATGAACTGATGACCGCACTCGCCACCGGGGAAATCGACGCCGCGTACATCAACCTGTACAGCGCCAATTCCTTCCTGTCATGGCCGCAGTTCTCATCCATCTCTTCCCGTGAACTGGCCGATTACACCGTCGAGTTTGCCGTCGCATTCTCGCCGAAAACAGATCCGAACGTCATTTCCGCATTCAACAAGTATATCCGTCAGTTAAGGTCTTTCAAACTGCAGGAATTCGTCATTTCCAATACGGCAGAAAGACCGTCTTTTACGCTTTTTTCACTGATCCGTGAAAAACCGGCATCGTCTTTTTACATTTTCGCGCTCATTTTCATCCTGACAGTCGGGACATTCACCTTCATCATCGTGACGCGCAACCGTGCCCACCGGAGGATCGCCAACCTGCTCTATTTCGACCAGATCACCGGATTGCCCAATCTCGTCAGGTTCAACACGCTGGCGGAACAGGTGATCAAAAACGGGCCGGCTTCCTGCGCGCTCATTTACATCAACATCAACAATTTCAAGCACATCAACGACATCCACGATTTCTCGAAGGGAAATTTCCTCCTGTGCGCCGTGGCCGACAAGCTCCGGGCATTCACCGACGAAAAACGGGGTGAACTGGTTTGCCGCATGACCGCCGACCATTTCGTTGTCCTCCTGTCCATCAACGCCTCTGAAAACCTGAACGAGCGGATCGCCGACCTCGATTCCCAACTGTCCAGTTTCAACCAGATCGGGCTGAACCTGCACATTTCATTCAGTTGCGGGATTTACCTGATCAAGACGAACGACAGCATCAACACGGCCGTCAATTACGCCCATTACGCCCAGGTTTCCCAGCGGCGCACCAGCTACAATACCTATACCTTCTTTGACGACGACCTGATCGGGCGCATCCGTACCAACCGCATCATCGAAAGGGAAATGACCGAGGCGCTCGCCAGTGGGCAATTCGTGCCCTTCTTCCAGCCCAAGGTCAGCATGGCGACCGGCCAGGTCGTCGGGGCGGAAGCGTTGACCCGCTGGCTCCATCCCGAACGGGGCCTCATCCCGCCTGACGAATTCATCCCCCTTTTCGAAAAGAACAATTTCATCATCCAGCTCGACCTGACCGTTTTCGAGGAGGTATGCAAAATCCTCCGGAACCTGATGGACGAAGGCAGGAAAGTCTATCCGTGCTCGTGCAACTTCTCGCACAACCATTTCGTCGACCGTTCACTGCCGGAAAAACTGCTTGCCATCGCCAGTCGGTACAATGTCCCGACCAACCTGCTCGATATCGAAATCACCGAAACCAGCGTCATTTACGATATCGACGGCGTGATCGACATCACCCGGAGATTGCGGGACGCCGGCTTCAAGATCTCGCTGGACGACTTCGGTGTCGGTTATTCGTCCGTCAACCTGCTCTGCCA
The DNA here is from genome assembly GCA_023409175.1 of Pseudomonadota bacterium. Lineage (GTDB taxonomy): Bacteria > Pseudomonadota > Gammaproteobacteria > Burkholderiales > Burkholderiaceae_D > Oxalobacter. Next base: position 952 of record JAEYIG010000072.1, on the reverse strand, counting down.
GATCGAAGTGGACACCATCAAGCTGGACAAGAGCTTCCTCGACCAGGCGTCCATCCTGCCTTGCAAGCGGACACTGGTGGAAGGCATTGTCGACATTGCCAGCGACCTTGGCATCATCGTCCTCTGCGAAGGCGTGGAAACGGAAATGCAGGCTGTCTTCCTGAAACAGGCCGGATGCGCGATGGCGCAGGGCTATTTCTACGGCAGGCCTGTCCCGTTCGATGAGTTCTCACAGCGCTGGCTCACCCGCTACGAACAGGACATCGTCCTGGCCCTGCCGGAAAATGAAGCCGAATCCGGCATCGAATAAACGATTTTTTGACATTTCAGGGCGTTAACCGCCCTCATTCATGGCATCATAGCCCCATTAACCGAATTCATCCGACCAGAACGACCATGGCAAAGAGAAAAACATCCGGCACGGCAAGTGATACCCATGAAGCGGCACTGGCAGCCCTTTTGAAAAGCGCTCCCGGCCGAAACCCATCCCTTTTGCTTGAAAAAATCGGTTCTGCCGTCGAACTGGCCGGACGCCTGAAACATCCCGAAGCGACAGAAAAAGCGCTGGAATGGTGCGCGATTGCGAAACGCAAACGGCTGGACGGCGTCCAGCGCTGCCTGCTCGACTATTACACCGCCAGTGCCTGGATCAGCCGTCACCACGAGAAAAAAGCGGCCACCAACCGCCACTGGGAACAGCCCGAAATCGAAAAGGCGATTTACCACCTACAAAAAGCCGTCAGTGACCCGGCCTTTGCGTTCCAGGACGGCCTCTTGCGCTGCAAGATCCTGACGAGCCTTGGCAACCAGTTCGCTTTCATGGGCCACTTCATCCGGGCACTCCAGTACTGGGACAAGGCCATCGGCACAGACCGTTCCTTCGGCATGGCACTGGGCAACCGTGGCAAGGGCATAGCCGATTATGCCGAACTGATCGGCGATGAAGGCAAAA
>JAEYIG010000011.1 GCA_023409175.1 Pseudomonadota bacterium | reverse complement strand
ATCGGGTGAAAAATTTTTTATCCTAATATGGGTTGAATAATATAATAGATTTAAATAATTTAAAACGAAATTAATCAAAAATGAGACACTATTTAAAGTGAAAAGTTGTAAATTCAATGTTCCAGTGTTGTGTTTTCAGGCTAAACCGTTTTCATATGATCTAAATCAATATCTGCCGTTTTGTGAAAATTATTATTTTTGATCTATATTCAATTATCAGTCCCTATTTGTTATTTTCACAAAACTGTCCGTTGTTGCATGATCAGTACTCGAGCCGGATGACACGACGTTTTTCAATAACAAGAAATTTTTTTCTTACATAGATAAAAAGAAAAATATGCTGAACACTATTTCTGATTTGATGGCAAGGGTGAGAGGAAGGGAAGTACTGGGTTCAACGGTTTATTTCATGGTCAGTTTTTTCGGTATGCTGACTTCTGTTTTTATCATTTCCCTGATATTTGATTCAATTGACAGAATAGACCGCCTGGAAATTTATTATAAATTTGTTTTTGTTTCGACTTCTCTTTTGCTTGTGTTCGCAGCAGGCATATCCTTTCTGAAATATTTCTCCAGATTCAAATCGGGAATAGCTTCCAATATTCGTATATCCCTTTATCTGATCAAAAGGCATAAGGTTGTATTTTTTGGCATTTCACTTTTAATAACTGCCATCGCATATATGATTTTCATGAATATGGCGAAAACTGAAGCGGTCATTGTGGAAAGAAACATTGCCGATATCGCAAAATACAAAGTCGATCATGTCAATGCATGGAAACAGCAGCAGATCAATCTTGCCAATAATGGGAATCTGACAGTCAATAATAAACTGAATACGATATCCGTCGGAAAGCTGAATGTGGAAAACGGGATGACCGGTTTCAATGAATCCGTCAGGGGAAAGACAGTTTCAGGAAAATACAGTTCAGATGAATATCCCTTTTCTTATTCAAACAATCGTGAATTTCTTAAAACGATCCGTAACAATCACATATGGATGGGAGCGGTCAGCTTCGTTGAAAATGAAAACGGAAGACGTACCCGTGTTCTGAATATGGTCGCGCCTGTTTTGAAAAATGGCCCGAAAGGGCAAGTCGCGGAAATCCGTTCGTACTACATCGATCCAAATGTTGCCCTTGGACCGATTGTGTCTGCCTGGCCAAAAAGTGACAAAACAGCGAAGGCTTTTTTGTTTAGCCGCAATGGTGAGGAAATCACTATATTGAATAATGCAAATGATCACAGTGTGATCTACCCACTGGATATGAGCGAAACAAGCCGGGCCAAGTGGCTGAAGAAAATGAGTTCATCCCAGACGGGTATCTTCCACGAACTGGATGACAGGGGAAAGCTGGTTATCGGGTATGTGGAGAAGATTCCGGATTCAGACTGGTCTTTGATGATCAAGATCGATGAAAAGGAAGCTTACGGACATATCCAGAAAATGGCCTGGTACATTTTGCTGATCGCTTTTCTGGTGATCGTCATGACCGGGCTGACGATGGTTTTTTATATGCGTCACAGGCATATGCAGCACAAAACGGAGCGTTTAAGAATGGAACTGAAACAAAAGGCCTTGCGTCAGCATTACGATTATTTGAGCAAATATGCCAATGACGTGATCATTCTGATGGATGGCAATGGGACGATGATTGAGGCGAATGATCGTTCTGAAAAGATGTTTGGCAAATCAAGATCGGAAATGATCGGTCAGAATATCCGCTGTGTTTTCGATTTGAAGGACAATTCGGTTTTTGAAGAAAAATGGGATGCATTGACCATTGAGAAAGGACTGATTTTCGAAGCTTACGGCAGGCATACCAACGGGAGCATCTTTCCGGTTGAAATCAGTTCGAGAGTGATTGAAACGGACGGCCGTCTTTTCGTCCAGTTTATCATCAGGGACATTTCGGAAAAGAAAAAGGCTGAGGAAATGGTCTGGCGTCATGCCAATTATGACCAGATTACCGGGTTGCCGAACAGAAGGATGTTCACTGAAAAACTGTTTTTCGAAACCAGAAAGGCCCAGAGAAACAATGCATCAGTGGGATTGATGTTTCTCGACCTGGATCATTTCAAGGACGTCAACGATACGATGGGTCATGGCGTAGGAGACCTTCTGTTGAAAGAAGCCAGTGACAGGCTCAGGGTTTGTGTCAGGGAAACGGATACGGTCGCCAGACTCGGTGGTGATGAATTTACGGTGATTGTGTCTGATATCGAGAATTTCGGAGATGTGGAACGGGTGGCCCAATGTATTCTGGATGAACTGGCCGAGCCGTTTACGCTGGAAGGCCAGTCTGTCCATATTTCCGCCAGTATCGGCATCACTTTCTTCCCACAGGATGCGACGGAAACGCATGACCTGATGAAAACGGCGGATCAGGCCATGTATGCGGCAAAAAGTCAGGGCGGAAACCAGTATCATTACTTTACGCCTTCGATGCAGGAAGCTGTCCAGAAAAGAATGCACATGATCAATGATTTGCATGTTGCATTGGAAAACAACCAGTTCGAAACGGTCTTCCAGCCGATTATTGATTTGAAGACAGGAGACATCTGCCGTGCGGAAGCCCTGATCCGTTGGCATCATCCTGTTCATGGCCTTATCAATCCGGCTTCGTTTGTGCCTTTGGCCGAAGATACCGGTTTGATTCAGGCTTTCGGGGACTGGGTATTTCTCGAAGCGGCAAAACAGGCGGCGAAGTGGAGGAAACATGTCCCGGATTTTCAGGTCAGCGTAAATATCTCGCCTGTGCAGTTCAAGAATGAAGGGATTGATACCAATGTCTGGTTCGCCCATTTGAAGAGTCTCGATTTGCCACCGGAAGCGATTGTCGTCGAAATAACGGAAGGTCTTTTGCTGGATATTGATGAACATACCAGCAACCAGCTTCTTGCCCTCTCGGATGCCGGAATTGAAGTGGCACTGGATGATTTCGGCACCGGTTATTCTTCTCTGGCTTACCTGAAGAAACTCGATATCGATTACGTGAAAATCGACCAGATGTTCGTCAAGAATCTGACGACAAGTGAAGAGGACCGGGTCTTGTGTGAAGCCATGACGGTCATGGCGCATAAGCTGGACATCGCCGTCATTGCCGAAGGTGTCGAAACGCTTGCCCAGTTGAGGATGTTGGCCTCTTTCAACTGCGATTACGGTCAGGGTTATTACATTTCCGGTCCCGTCAGCGAAGAGGAGTTTGAGGAACTCCTTATCGCTTCATTGAATACCGATGGAAGTTCGACAGGGATATTGAGTAGCCATGTGGCCAAAACAATGACTAATAATTCAATAGGTGAGAGAATACCGAATTATCCTTTGAATGGATGATTGCCGGGATATTGTTTTGACCTATAGCGTTAAGGAAATTTTCTATACTTTGCAGGGGGAGGGCGCCCGGAGCGGGCGTCCTGCCGTTTTCTGCCGTTTTTCGGGTTGTAATCTCTGGTCAGGCCGTGAGGCCGACCGTTCCCGTTCTGTCTGCCGTTTCTGTGATACGGATTTTATCGGTACGGACGGGGTGAATGGCGGAAAATATGCATCTGCGTACGAACTGGCTTCTTTCATCGAATCGCTCTGGCCGACCGGTTTTATGGAAAACCGCTACGTGGTATTCACAGGTGGCGAACCTTTATTGCAACTGGATAAAGCGTTGATCGACTCCATCCATGCAAAAGGGTTCGAGATAGCCATCGAGACGAATGGGACGCTTGCCGTTCCTGACGGGGTCGATTGGGTCTGTGTCAGCCCGAAAGCAGGTTCGAAACTGGCCGTTTCAGGTGGCGATGAGCTGAAAGTCGTCGTTCCCCAGTCCGGACAGAATCTTGCGGATTATGAAAACCTGGCATTCACCCATTTTTACGTTCAGCCGATGGATGATGAAAACCGGCCGCAAAACGTTAAAATAGCGATTGATACCTGTTTGCGGAATCCAAAATGGAAATTAAGCCTGCAAACGCATAAATATTTACAGATACCCTGATTCTTCATGTTGACCATTACCAGAAAACTCGAGTTCGATGCCGGACACCGGATTCCTGACCATCAAAGCCAGTGCCGCAATTTGCATGGGCACCGTTACGTTTTGCATATCACGCTTGAAGGCGATGCCCATAAAAAGGATGGCGACGCCAGTAACGGGATGGTCCTTGATTTTTCGGAAGTGAAAAGACTGGCCGAAACGCATCTGGTTTCGCACTGGGACCATGCTTTTCTCGTTTATGAAAACGACAAGGCTGTCCGTGAGTTTCTGGACAGCCTTCCGAATCATAAGACAGTTGTTCTCGACCGTGTCCCTACTGCGGAAAATCTTGCCCAGGTGGCTTTCGATACCCTGAAAGACGTGTACGAAGGCTTTTACGGCAAGCGGCTGGTTTTGAAAAGCATCCGGATTTACGAAACCCCGAATTGCTGGGCCGAAGTGACGGCCGCTCCTGCGGATGGCAGATGACATTTTCATGA
>JAEYIG010000252.1 GCA_023409175.1 Pseudomonadota bacterium | reverse complement strand
AGCCAGAGTCCGGCTTTCTTGATGATGAAATTGTCGAGCTTCTTGCCTTTCATGCCGGTGGCGGAAAAGTCCAGCCAGGGCAGGTAAGTGCCTTCCGGTTCGATCAGTTTCACCTGTGGCAGCCGTTTTTCAAGGAATGTCCTGAGCAAGTCGAGGTTGTCCTTCAGGTAGTCCAGAAGGGCGTTAAGCCATTCCTCGCCTTCTTCATACGCGGCCTGTGCGGCGACGAGTCCGGCGGTGTTCAGCTGGCTGTAGCCGGTCGCACCGATTTCGCTCGTGAACTTGCGGCGCAGGGCTTCGTTGGCGATGAAGATGTTCGAGGCCTGCAATCCGGCGATGTTGAAGGTCTTGGATGGCGACGTGCAGATGATGGCTTCCTGCAGGTATTTTTCACCGAGCGTGCCGAATGGCGTATAGGCATGGCCGGGGAAGGTGAAGTCGGCATGGATCTCGTCGGAAATGATGGTGACGTTATGCGCCTGGCAGATATCGGCCATCGTGGTCAGTTCTTCCCTTGTCCAGACACGCCCGACCGGGTTGGCCGGGTTGGACAGGATGAAGAGCCGCACTTTCTTTTCGACGATCTTGCGTTCGAAATCCCCGAAATCAATCGTGTAACGTCCGTCACGCAGGACAAGTTCGTTGTTGACGAGCTGGCGGCGGTTGTCGCGGATGGATGCCGCAAACGGATAATAGACCGGCGGCTGGATCAGGATGGCGTCGCCTTCCTTGGTCAGCGCGCGGATCGCGGCACAGATGGCGAATACGACGCCGGGCGTCTTGACGAGCCATTCCTTTTTGACTTCCCAGTGATGGCGGCGCGAGAACCAGCTTTGCACGGCTTCAAAGTAACCGGGTTTCGCTTCGGTGTAGCCGTAGACGGCATGGTCGACCATTTTCTGGAGCGCGGCAGTCACGGCAGGCGGACAGCGGAAGTCCATGTCGGCGACCCACATCGGCAGGACGTCTTTCGGCTTGCCGCGTTCTTCGGCGAAGTCGTATTTGAGCGAACCGGTGCCGGTCCGGTCGATGATTTCGTCGAAATCGTATGGGGAATAACAGCTTGCGCACGGGCATGTCGAGGGAGTGTCCACGTCCATCGCCTGTGCGAGATCGGCAATCAGGTCGCAGGCGTTTTCCAGCCCGACGGACAGGCGCAACAGCTTGTTGGTGATGCCACGGGCATTGCGTTCTTCTACCGGAATGGCGGCGTGCGTCTGAGTCGTCGGGTAGGTGATCAGGGTCTCGGTTCCGCCGAGGCTTTCGGCGAACTGGATCAGCTTGACCCGCTCGAGGATATTCCTGACCAGGCCCTCGCCACCGGCCGACTCGGCCACTTCAAAGGAGATCATGCCCCCGAAGCCGGATGCCTGTTTCAGGGAAATGCCATGGCCTTTATGTGAAGGCAGCCCCGGATAGTAGACTTTACCGATTTTCGGACAGGAGGCAAGCCAGCCTGCGATCTGTCGGGCGGACTCTTCCTGTTTTTTCAGGCGGACAGAAAGGGTTTTCAAGCCGCGCGAGACGAGCCAGCTGTCGAACGGGGCAAGTGCTGCGCCGGTCGTCAGGCGGATATAGCGCAGGCGGTCGGCAATGACGTCGGAGTCGCAGACGAGGATGCCTGCCAGCGTATCGTTATGTCCGGCAAGATATTTGCTGGCGCTGTGCAGGACGATATCGGCGCCGAGTTCGATCGGGCGCAGGAATACCGGCGACAAAAAGGTGTTGTCGACGATCAGGAGGATATGGTTCTTGCGCGCGATTCTCGCCATGGCCCGGATGTCGGTCACGTGCATCAGCGGGTTGGTCGGCGTTTCGATGAAGATCGCTTTCGTTTCGGGACGGATCAGGGCTTCGACTTTCGATGGGTCGGACGTGTCCGCCCAGTCGAAGGTCAGTCCGTTCTTGATCGAGATCTGGTTGAAGAGACGGTAAGTGCCACCGTACAGGTCGTCGGATGCGACGATATGGTCACCCGGCCTGAACATTTCCATCAGGCATGTGGCGGCGGCCATGCCGGAGGTGAAGGCGAGTGCCTGCGCGCCGCCTTCCAGTTCGGCCATGGTCGCTTCCAGCGCATCCCGTGTGGGGTTGGAATCGCGGGTGTAATCGAATCCGGTGCTTTTGCCCAGTGCAGGATGGGCAAACGTCGCGGTCTGGTAGATGGGCGTCGAGATGGCACCGCTTTTGTCGGTGTCAGCCCGCCCGCCATGGATACAGAGGGTTTCCAGTTCCATTGCTCGTCTCTTTTTCATATTCGTTTTTCTTCCGTCCGGCTCACTCGTTCGGGAACAGGTCGGTGGACAGGTAGCGTTCGCCATTGTCGGCCAGCAGCACGACGATGGTCTTGCCCCGGTTTTCCGGACGTTTTGCCAGTTCGGAGGCCGCCCAGAGCGCTGCGCCGGAAGAAATGCCGACCAGTACGCCTTCGGAACGCGCCAGTGCCTTGGCTGTCGCAAAGGCGGCTTCGTTCGGTACGCCGATGACTTCGTCGAATACGTTCACGTCCAGCGCGTTCGGGATGAAGCCGGCACCGATGCCCTGGATCTTGTGTGGGCCCGGTTTGCCGCCAGCCAGCACAGGGGACGCGGCCGGTTCGACAGCCACGACCTGAACGTCTGGATTCTGCGATTTCAGGTAAGTTCCGACGCCGGTCAGGGTTCCGCCCGTGCCGACACCGGCAACGAAGATGTCGACTTTGCCGTCGGTGTCGCGCCAGATTTCAGGGCCGGTCGTGGCCTTGTGCATGGCCGGGTTGGCCGGGTTGTCGAACTGGAGCGGGACGAAGCTGTTCGGGATGGTCGAGGCCAGTTCCTGCGCCTTTTCGATCGCGCCTTTCATGCCTTTTGCGCCTTCGGTCAGGACGAGGTCGGCACCGTAGCCGCGGATCAGCTTGCGGCGTTCGACGCTCATGGTGTCCGGCATCGTGATGATGACGCGATAGCCACGGGCTGCGCCGACGGCAGCCAGCGCGATGCCGGTATTGCCGGAGGTCGGTTCGATGATGGTTGAACCGGGAATCAGTTTGCCATCGGCTTCAGCGGCTTCGATCATCGCCTTGGCGATACGGTCCTTGGCGCTTCCGGCCGGGTTGAAGTATTCGAGTTTGGCCAGCACGGTGGCGTCAAGGTCGGCCTGTTTGCCGAAACGGGCGAGTTCAAGGAGTGGTGTGTTGCCGATCAGGTCGGTCGCGCTTTTTGCAATATTGGACATGATTGTTCCTTTTATGATTTTTTATCGGTAAACGGTATTGGGTAAAACGGGTACGGGTGCGAATTTACAGGGGGCTTCCCATTCGCATTGAACCGGGACAACAACAGCCGTTGTCGGCAGGGACGGAAGAACAGGGACGCAGGCAAGCCTTGAAATGAACTGCATTTCCCGGCAGGGTCTTGCCGGAGGGTCGGTCGTTTCGTGACAGGCTTGCATGAATCATGGTGTTCTCCTTTTTGGAAAGTATAAAGCGTTTTGTCCGCTTCTTGCCGGGAAAAAAACGGGTTTATTGATCAGGGTGCCGTCGGGCACGGTTCGCCCTGTTTTTTCACGGCCAGATCGGCCAGTGTGGTACCGTTCAGATAGTCCGTCATGACATGGTGCAGCCCTTCCCAGAAATGGACGGTAGAGCAGCTGTCGTAACGGG
>JAEYIG010000187.1 GCA_023409175.1 Pseudomonadota bacterium | reverse complement strand
TGCCACGCTACCGTGACCTGACGTTTCCAACGCTGGGAAAAGGCATCGTGATGGGCATCATCCTGTTTTTGATCTTTTACGGGATGGTCAACGGGGTCAATCACACCACGGCATCGACAGCCGGTTTCCTGACCAGCACGACCGTCGTCATGGTGCCGGTGCTGGAGTGCCTGCTGAAAAGGACACTGCCGTCGAAAACCATCGTCATCGGCATCCTTGGTGCCGTCGTCGGGTTGTTCCTGCTGACCGCAAAGGACGGGATAGTCCTTGATATCGGCTCCATATATTGCCTGATCGGGGCTTTTTTCTATGCGATTTACATTATCGTCTTCGACAGGCTGGCCAAGGAAAACGATGCCCTGATGATCAGCATCATCCAACTGGGGGTCGCCTCCGCACTGGGTGCGCTGTTCATGTTCCTGCTCGAAACGCCTTCATTGCCCCAAACTCCGATGCAATGGGCTGCCATTTTCGGCCTTGGCCTGATCTGCAGCGCATACGGCTTCGTTGTCCAGCCGATTGCCCAACGCTACACGACAGCGGAAAAAATCGGCCTCATTTTTTCCCTCGAACCGGTTTTCACCGCCCTCCTGTCTTTCATTTTCCTGCATGAAATCCTCGAAATACAGGCTTACATCGGTGCTGCGCTGATTCTGGCAGCCGTGATTTTTACGGTACTATCAAAGAAATCCGCACAATAAAGTGATTAACTTCATTTCACGCGACACATTATATGAATCACATAATAGAGAAATCACTTTAAATTGCATTTCCAATATAATGAATAAATTGCATTTTTATCATTATGTCCCGAATAATTTACAGGCCGACATATGACGAAACCCATTCCCGAATGTCCCATGGCGACACTGCAGAAAATGATCAGCGGCAAGTGGAAAATCTATATCCTGTGGCTGCTGGCGCAAAGGATATGGCGCTTTAATGAGCTGCAGCGCCAGCTGGGCGACGTGACACAGGCCATGCTGACCCGTCAGCTTCGGGAACTGGAGAAAGACGGCCTGATCACACGGGAAATTTTCCCGGAAGTGCCTCCACGCGTGGAATATTCGCTCACCCCCATGGGAAAAAGCTTCTCCGGACTTCTCGGGAACATGTGCGAATGGGCCGCACGGAATGTCCCTTCACGTTAGGCAAATGCGACCTTGACGATCTCATCAATGACTTCTTTCGACGTTTTTATGGAAGAAATGCCGCCTACCGCTTCGGAAACGGTGATGAAACCGGTTTCAATATCCCCGTCGAGCATGCCCCGCTTGATGCCTCCGATATAGCGCTGGCCTATTTTCACAGGATCGGTCACCCCAAATGCCACTTCGTGTCCCGTCGGGATGGTTTTCATCGTCCCGACCGGGGTTTCAAGTTCGACAAGATCTTCCGATTTCGTATTAACCAATAACGCTTTGGTGCGTGCATTCGCCGGACTCTCTGTCACCGTAATGAACCGTGTCCCCATGTAGACTCCCTCTGCTCCCATCCCGAACGCGGCCTTGACTCCCCTTCCATCTATAATTCCGCCAGCGGCGATGACGGGGATGCTGACTGCCGCCGTTACCTGAGGGACATGTGCCAGCGTACTGACCCTGTGCTCGCTCAGGTGTCCACCGGCTTCATGGCCCGTCACGATCAGTGCGTCCACACCAAGGCTTTCCGCATGGATGGCACTCCCGACTGTGGGGGAAAGGTCGCGATGGATGACTATGAAACCTTCTTTTTTGAAACGGCGTATCTGCCGGTCGCCCTCTTCTGTATTGTCACCGCTCGTAATGACGATCCTGACGTTTTCTTCCTTCAGGATGCGGTATAGAGGGGCAGCATATTTCGTGCTGAGTTCGAGCCCCGCAATCGGCAAAAGGTAATTGACGGCAAAAGGCCGGTCAGTCAGTGTACGGGTTTTCCTGATTTGTTCCCGCATACGCCTGGCTGCCTCTTCCCCGTCATGCGTGACATCACTTTGTCCTGCATTCGGGCCGAGAACGCCGAGTCCTCCTGCACTGGAAACCGCGGCAGCCAGTTCGGCAGAATTGAGCCAGACCATGGACGCCTGGATGATCGGATACTGTATGCCCAGCAGGGTTTTCAAACGGGATTCTTTCATCATGTGTACCTCCGGTGATTTGAATGGAGGCCACTCTATCAACCCGGAAAAAATCCCACAAGAACGATCATTTTCAGTACCTGGTATCAAAAATGATCGTATTGACAGGCCTTGAAGCATCAATCTGAAGAACGAAAATGTCGTTTTCCATGGGAAGGGCTTCATTTTCAAACCTCCGGGAACACTGATCCCTCCCCTGAAACCGTAAAACCCGATTACGTCTTCCCCTTCCCTGAGAGGATAAGGCAAGCAATATGCAGGTTTGGGCCTGTACAGGTTCCGCGGGAAAATCTAAAGTGGATGCGTTATTGAGAAAGATTGCAGTGACTCTTTTGTGGATGCGTTGCCGACACATACGTGAAGTCACATGAAAGCAGGAAAAACGGTAAAACTGACGGAATGCAATACGCTTGCCACTCTCTCAGGCACATTGTCAGGATTGCACGAATTGTCTCATCGACCGATCAACCAAGGAGAATCTCATGAATACGCTTGTCATTGTTTCGCATCCCTATCCTTCCCAGTCAAAAGTCATCCGCTCACTCACGCAGGAAGCCGAAGGCATTCCGGATGTGACGGTCAGGAACCTTGAAACGCTTTATGGCAATGATGTCACGGGATTTGACATCGCTGCCGAACAAAAGGCGCATGATGGCGTTGACCGGGTCGTTTACCTTTTCCCGCTGCACTGGTTCAACCTGACCCCCATGATGAAGGCTTATTTCAATGAAGTCTGGAGCTATGGCTGGTGTTATGGCCCAAATGGGACGGCCTTGAAAGGCAAGGAAATGCTCGTGGTGACATCGGCTGGCGCTGTCGAAGAATCCTATTCGCACCAAAGCCCGCTCGACTGCACGATGGATGAAGTCCTGACACCGTTCAAGGCCTCTGCGAATTACGTCGGGATGCCTTACCTTGACCCGCTTGTGTTTTACCGGGCAGTCGAGGCAGATGAAAACAGGATCAGGGAATTTTGCCGGACATTTGCGGAACGCTTGCAAAACTGAACGCGCCAGTCCACTGATGGGATTCCTGGATAAACAGGTGAATGGAGAATGGATCATGAAATACACACATCTGGGCCGTACCGGCCTGACAGTCAGCCGCCTGGCGCTTGGTACCATGAATTTCGGTTATGTGACCGATGAAACGGCCAGCTTTGGCATCATGGATGCGGCGGTTGACTCCGGAATCAACTTTTTCGATACCGCTGACGTTTATGGAGGCCCCCAGAAGCCCGACATCGAAAAGGGTTACGGCACCTCTGAAGAGATCATCGGACGGTGGCTGGAAAAAGGCGGAAAACGTGACCGGATCGTCCTTGCCACCAAGGTGTACCAGCCCATGGATACCGGCCCGAATGACCGGCGCCTGTCCGCCTACCATATCCGCAAGGCATGTGAGGACAGCCTGCGACGGTTGAAAACGGACCATATCGACCTCTATCAGGCTCACCATATCGACCGTTTCACCCCGTGGGACGAGTTCTGGCAGGGAATGGAACTGCTCGTTGCACAGGGAAAAGTGCTTTATGTAGGCAGTTGCAATTTCGCAGGCTGGAATATCGCCGCAGCACAGGAGGCGGCAAAACAGCGTCATTTTCTGGGCCTTGTCTCGGAACAAAGCATTTACAATCTCACCAACCGCATGGTCGAACTCGAAGTGATCCCTGCCAGCCGTCATTATGTCCTTGGCGTATTGCCATGGAGTCCATTGGGCGGCGGATTGCTGGGCGGTGTCCTGGAAAAAATCCGTAACGGTCGCCGTGCCGGTCTGGGCGAACAGGTGAAACACCATGAAAAACAGCTTGTCGCCTACGAAACCTTATGCAGCGAGATCGGCAAACGCCCTGCCGATGTGGCACTGGCATGGCTCTTGCACAATCCGGCCGTAACGGCTCCCATTATCGGCCCCAGGACGAAAGAACAACTCCTCGACAGCCTGATCGCGACTGACATTGCCCTTTCCACAGAAACCCTGAACCGGCTCGACGAAATCTGGCCAGGCCCGGGTGGCGAGGCACCGGAAGCCTATGCATGGTAGGTTGGCACAGGCTGGGAATATGTGCCTTGCAAAAGCGTCATCCGGTTATTCAAAAGGATGACGCTTTTGTATGGGTATAAGGTGTCAATGGGACACCTTTTCAATGAATAAAACAAACTTGATAAGATACTTTAAGATTTCGCCTTTATTTATTGAATTTCAATTACCACGCATCAAAAACAAAGACCATTCCCGTGCATAGAAAGACCAGTGCAAAAACCCAGCGCTGGACGGACTGGACAACGGCATTGGCAAAGACTCTTTCCATTGCCGATCCTGCAAGGATGAATGCCAGATCGAACAGGAAACCCATCCCAACCAGAATGACGCCCAGTACGATGTACTGAAGCCAGACATACGCTGCCCCGTCAGATACGAATTGCGGCAGGAAAACCGAACAGAACAGCAACGCCTTCGGGTTTAGCAGGTTCGTGAAAAATCCCCTGCTGAAAACCGTCAGGGGTCTTCCAACAATGGCGACATTCCCCGCTTTCCCATTTCCCGAATAAAAAACCCGTGTCCGCACCAGCCCTATCGCCATCCAGATGAGAAAGGCGCCTCCCGCATAGTGCACGAGCTGGAATATCCATGGAAAGCTTTTCTGCATGAGAGCAAGCCCCGCTCCCGAGAGCGTGACATGTATGGCCCGTGAAGCTGCGAGACCGGCTGCAATCATGAACGCATTGAAGCGCCCGCGATAAAACGTGGCGTCCAGCACGAGCAGCATATCGGGCCCCGGTATCAGGTAAACGGCGACCAGACCCGCCACAAAAAGCCATAGATCAGACATGACGCTTATAGTTTTCCCATGAAAGAATGCAAACCGCGTCCTGTCTGTCCGGCCTGCTGATTAAAAATGAAAGAGACTGTTTTCACTGGAACATCCTGGTTTTCAGACCACCCGCCAATTTTCAAATTGGCAGGCGTGTCCTTTCGACAGATTTGTGCATGTCAGACCGCATCATAGATACGGATGTCCGGCTGCGCTTCCAGATAAGGACTAAGGCCGGTGACGACATCGTTCATGAAAAGCGCTGACTGAAGGTAGGCTTTGGCATTGTCTACCGTATCAAAACCATGCAATACCTGTACGTCATCGTCACGGATCAGCAGTTCTTTCGATTTCGCGCCTGTGATCTGCGTCAGAAAGGCCTCCTTGTACTGGCTGTAAACCCCGGCGGCAGCGGGACGGTTCCTGTCAGCGATATTGAGAGTGATTTCCAGATAGGCCATGTTTTTTCTCCTGAATGAGTGGGTTTGTCTGTCCCGCCCTGGCGGCGGTTGAATGAACTTTACCTATCTGCTGACCCCATGTGAAATTGTCTTTTCACATGTGATTTATTCAGGTAGTCTATAAATATGAATCTGAACCAATTGAGATATGCCCTTGCCGTGGCGAAAACAGGCTCTTTCACGCAGGCGGCAGAGCAGTGTTTCGTGACACAGCCGACGCTGTCCAATGGACTGGCACAGCTGGAGGAAGAGTTTGGGGAAAAACTCTTTGTCCGCACGACTCGTGCCGTTTCGCTGACGCCGTTCGGTGAACACGTGCTTCACTATATCGAAAAGGTGCTCCTTTCGCAAACCGAACTGGTGGATGAAGTCCGCAAGTATGGCGCTTCAGTCCCTCGCCTTATCCGTATCGGCGTCTCGCCCCTTGTCCATACTGCCCGTTTCGCCCGGATTCTGGAGCCGTTCCGGCAGGCGCATGAGGGTATTGAAATCATTTTCAGCGAACACAATATGGCCGACCTGTCCCGGATGCTGGACGAAGGCCTGATCGACTTTGTGGCCGGTATTGCCAGCGAGGACAGCAGGCAAAGCACTAACCGGGCTTTCCTCTACGAGGAACCGCTCTTTTTCATCCCGTGTGCCGGAAAGGCCGCCCCTGCCGGTGAGTCGATCACCGTCGATGACATTGCGGAAGAAACCCTTGTCATGGTGCCGGACGGTTGCGGACTGGCGAGGGCAACCCGTTCCCTTTTCCGGAGCAAGCGAAAAAAACTGAAGGAATACGCCGGGAAAGCCCTGAGTTATCAGGTACTTGAAGAATGGTCTTCACTTGGTCTGGGAGCAGCCCTGCTTCCCGAATCAAAACTTCAGGCCAGCAAAAACAACTCGTTTCCCCTCGCCGATGAAAACGGGAACAGGGTGAGCCTGATCTTCGAAGCCCTCTGGAAAGACCGGCTGGACAAACCGCATTTGCAGGAATTTGCCCGGTACATCCGTTCACGAAACGGAACGGAAAACGCGTCGCTGCCAGCAAATCAGAGTTGAATCGGCAGGAACTGTTCAGGCCTGACCATCCCAATTTTTCTGAATATCTTCATGTGAGTGGTCTGTCATATATCACATGGCATTTTTCCTTGCCCGTCACAAGCCTATGTTCCGGATGAAAACTTTCCTGATCGACAGAATCAGGCAAGAAAAAGGAAAGATTGTGTCTACGCAGCCTTCTCCCCTCTTCCTATACTGGAACCGGATCAAATCATATTCCAACGCAATGCCTATGAGGAAAACCACATGCGCAAATTCGGATTTTCTGGCTGGATCACAGCCATTTTGGGAGGAATGCTCATCATGAACATGACGGTTTCGGCTCAGGACATGTCCCGTGGAGCCAATAATTTTTACAAAAGCGACAGGGTCACAATGCAAAAAGTGACGTTTGAAAACCAGTACAAAATGAAGGTGACGGGAAACCTTTATATCCCTGAAAACAGCAATCAAAATCAGGACGCAAGATACCCGGCCATCATCGTCGGGCATCCGATGGGGGCAGTGAAGGAACAAAGTGCCAATTTATATGCCACAAAGATGGCGGAACAGGGTTTTGTCACTCTGGCGATTGATTTGTCCTTCTGGGGCGAAAGCGATGGCGAACCACGCAATGCCGTCTCGCCTGACATTTATGCCGAGGATTTCAGTGCCGCCGCCGATTATCTGGGAACCCGCTCTTTTGTCGACCGCAACCGCATTGGCGTTATCGGAATTTGCGGCAGTGGCAGCTTTGCCATCAGCGCCGCCAAGATCGACCCGCGCCTGAAAGCCATCGCAACGGTCAGCATGTACGATATGGGACAGGCCAACCGTAATGCACTCAATCATTTCCAGTCCCTTGAACAGAGAAAACAGGTCATTGCGCAGGCAGCGGAGCAGCGCTATGTCGAGTTTGAAGGCGGCAAGACGCTTTACACCAGTGGTACGGTAGATGTACTGACCGAAAAATCCGGCCCGATCGAACGCGAGTTTTACGATTTTTACCGCACCTCGCGCGGCGAAGTCATTCCGGCTGGACAGCCTCGTGAACTGACCACGCACCCAACGCTGACCAGTAACGTCAAGTTCATGAACTTCTATCCGTTCAATGACATGGACATGATTTCACCACGCCCGATGCTTTTCATTGCCGGGGATCAGGCCCATTCGAAAGAGTTCAGTGAAGATGCCTACAAGCGTGCAGCCGAGCCGAAAGAACTCTACTACGTCAAGGATGCCGGACACGTCGATCTGTACGACCGGGTGGATGTCATCCCCTTTGACAAGCTGGTTTCTTTCTTCAGGCA
>JAEYIG010000170.1 GCA_023409175.1 Pseudomonadota bacterium | reverse complement strand
GCAAGGCTGCATTTTCATTGAACCCCGCAATCGTTCCAAAGCTGGGTGATATGTAATGTGGTCTTTTTGAACGGAACTCTTCAATTTTTTCGGCGACCATCAATTCGGAAAGTTTGATATTCCCATCCTGGACGGCCGTATCGAACCATGCCTGAAACTCGCAAAAAGCGGCGCCATCCTCGATCATTGTCCGCCGGATATTTTTTATTTCAAATGCCTCTTTTCTGGATTTCAACAATACGGCAGGATTGATGGTTTCAATGAATTTCACCCCTGTATTGACCTGGCGATACATCGAATAGGAAGTCCTTCGCGAGTCCAGCGACAACGTCGTTTCTGACGGAAGATGAAACAAGACGTCCCCGATATCCTCATATGCCTTTATTTCGATGCCGTCCGAGACGAGCGATTTACCGATTTCTTCCGGCACTTTTTTACTATCAATGAACAAGTATGCGTCCTGAAGGCCGATCAGCGCATAGGAAATGAAAACCGGATTGTATTCAATGTCGTTTCCTCTCAGATTGAATGTCCATGCGATATCGTCCAATGTCGATATCAGGTGCCAGTCTGCCCCTGCATCCTTCATCAGGCTGCGGATACGTTCTATCTTTTCTTTCCGTGACTTCGCGACAAATTCTTTTGTATGTTCGAATACGGGTGATGCCGGAAGAGATGGCCTTTCCTTCCATACTGGTGTGACCAAATCTATATCCGGACGGAACAACAATTTGTTTCTGCTTAATTCGGTTTCAAGAAGACGCCCCTGATTGAGGGATATAAGACGCCCGTCCATTCCTACCGTTGCGCCTGCTGGAAGATGAGCGAGAATCCAGTCAAGATACGGTATCTGGCTCGCGCCAGAAATCCTGCACATGTCTATGCCTGTTCCAGACAGTTGTTTTTCGGCTTGTGACCAATATCGGCTATCGACCCACAAGGATGCTTTTCCCTTGCCTACAATCAGGGTTCCTGCCGATCCCGTAAAACCCGATAGCCATTCCCTGTTTCGCCAATGCAAAGGCAGATATTCCGACAGGTGTGGATCGGCAGTCGGAATGATCACGGCATCGGTGGATTGCTCTTTCATGGCCTGTCTCAGCGTAGAAATGCGAGTCTTGACGTCATTTAATGTCGGGGATTTATTCATATTTTTTCTTTAAAAAACCGTGCAGACAACTGCCGTTAAATAATCATCAAACGATATCATCTTAAAGACAATTTGAATTGTCAAAAGAGTGACTTTCATCTTATAGTCAGCTTATTGTGAATTTCATGAGATTTATTGAAAGTTTCCGATATGACAGAATCGATCAATGCGAAAGCCCTGGACATCCTGAAAAACTCTGAACAGATTTTTTCGGCAGAACAGATCCAGAAAGCGATCGCTGAAGTTGCAGGAAAATTGAATCATGATTTTGATATTCCCGACATCAATACTCCCCCACTTATATTGAGCATCATGGGTGGAGCGGCGATTTTTACGGGTCAGCTGTTGCCTCATCTTTCTTTTCCGCTTGAATTCGATTTCATTCATGTGTCACGCTACGGTAATGAAGAATACGGCGGGGAATTCATCTGGAAAGTCATACCGCGTCAAAACGTCATCAACAGAACTGTCATCGTTCTGGACGACATCCTGGATGAAGGGCAAACCCTGCTTCACGTCCGTGACAAATTGATGGATATGGGAGCGGCGAAAGTAGTCATTGCCGTTTTTGCAGACAAGCAAACAGGGGCTACCAAGCCCATAAAGGCCGATTACGTCGGTTTACAGGTTCCGAACCAATTCATCATTGGTTTCGGAATGGATATACATGGCTTCTGGCGCAATTTGCCGGATATACGCGTTCTGACAAAAGAACTTCAATAGATAATAGTTATCAAAATAACAATTATTTAATGGGTCGGCCTGATTTTCTGGATCAGGCCATCCAGTATATCCAGGTTTGCAAAGTCAATGACAAGCTGTCCACGACCCTTGGAACCGAGCCGGAAACTGACCTTGGTGGCCAGTAAGTCTGAGAGTTCCTCTTCCAGTTGCACCAGATCGGACGATTTCTCTTCTGCGGCTTTTTTGGCGGAATTCCTGTTATTCAATTCTTGCGCCACCAGCTTTTCGGCTTCGCGCACAGACATTCTCTTTGCGACGATCTGGGTAGCCAATGCAATCTGGGTTGCTCCATCGACTGCCAGCAATGCACGGGCATGACCCATGTCGATATCACCGGCCACCAGCATGGTCTGGACAGGACGTGTCAGATTCAAAAGACGCAACAGGTTTGAAACGGCACTTCTTGATCGGCCTACTGCCGAAGCAGCCTGTTCATGGGTAAACTCGAAATCGGTAATGAGCCGATGGATGCCCTGCGCTTCTTCAAGAGGATTCAGGTCTTCACGTTGCATGTTTTCGATCAGTGCCATCGCGGCAGCAGTCTGATCGTCTACATCTTTCACGATTACAGGCATGTCGGACAGGCCTGCAATCTGTGCTGCCCGATAACGGCGTTCACCTGCAATGATTTCATAAACCGTTTTGCTTTCGCTACCGGAAATCGGTCTGACGAGAATTGGCTGCATCACCCCCTGTTCACGTATGGACTGGGCCAGTTCGTTCAGAGCGCCTTCATCCATTCGGTTACGTGGCTGGTATTTGCCTGCCTGAAGCTGGCTGATAGGCAAACTCGATACCGACGAAGGTTCTGCTGAAAAATCAGGGGCAGATCCGAGCAATACTTCCAGCCCACGTCCCAAGCCTTTTTTCTTTTTAGTCGTCGTTTCACTCATTTTTTCGCCTGTATCGTTATTTAAAAAGTTCAGTTCTGGTTTTTCAACCATCCCAGCATTTCCTCGGCAAAGGAAAGGTAAGCCTGTGCTCCGCGAGAGGAAGGATCGAAATCGATTCCCGGCAAACCGTAGGAAGGCGCCTCGGCCAAGCGGACATTTCGCGGAATGACCGTCTTGAAGACTCTGTCCCCAAAATGTTTTTCAAGTTGTTCCGAAACATGTTGGGACAAGGTAGCACGCTTGTCGAACATTACTCTCAACAAACCGATTATTTTCAGATGTCGGTTCAGATTGGCATGCACATGTTTAATGGTATTGACCAGATCAGATAGCCCTTCCAGGGCATAATACTCACATTGCATCGGTATGATGACGCCATTGGCAGAACAGAAAGCATTCAAAGTGAGAAGAGACAAGGCAGGAGGACAATCAATCAGGATGTAATCATATTGATCTTTAATGGCATCAAGAGCTTCTTTAAGGCGTTTTTCACGCCGCTCGATATCGACCATTTCGACTTCAGCGCCTGCAAGGTCCCTGTTCGATGGCAGTAAATCATAATGGCCTGTCGATGAACGGACACAGGCAGTTTCGATATTATCCAGACCTAGCAATACCTGATACACAGACGTTTCAAGTTCTGATTTCTGGATGCCACTTCCCATCGTTGCATTGCCTTGAGGATCAAGATCGACCAGGAGAACTCTCTGATCCAATCGTGCAAGACCGGCTGCCAGATTGACAGTAGTAGTCGTTTTTCCTACTCCGCCTTTCTGATTGGCGACGCAAAATATAGTGGCCATAGCTTACGCTCTATAAAAAAACAATGATCCATGCATGCCGACATATTCAGCAATCATTTCTTTTTGTCGATAAAAAGAAGATGACGCTGAGCATCCAGCCCCGGTACTTTTAAAGCTTCAATACGTTTTACAGTCCAGCCAGATTCAAGGTTACTGATTTCATCTTCCGGAATCAATCCTTTCATGGCATAAAAGAAGCCATTATCCGACAAGACATGAGAAGAGAGACTGACAAAATCGTTCAGGTTGGCAAAAGCCCGTGAAATGATCCCGTCAAACAGTTCGTCTATTTCAAGCTCTTCGACCCTTCCTGTATAAACCATAACGTTATCCAGACCAAGTTCAATCTTAACCTGATTCAGAAATGCCGTTTTCTTATGAACAATGTCGATCATCGACACTTTCATCTCGGGATAAACAATCGCCAGAACAACTCCCGGCAACCCTCCTCCGGAACCGACGTCAAGAAGGTTTTTCACTTCAGATAAAAACGGGACAACGGCAAGCGAATCCAGCAAATGATAAGTCAACATGGCTTGCGGGTCTCTGACAGCCGTTAAATTGTATGTAGAATTCCACTTGTCCAACAATGTCAGATAATCCATCAGCTTTTTTACCTGATCATTATCCAGCCTTATTTTCAATCCGATTATGCCGTCTATCAGATTCGTCCTGATATCATCCCAGTCAGTCAGTTTTTTCAGTTTTCTTTGCATAAACAGGTCAATCCTCCGATTCTGCAAAATCGATCAGTCCCTGCTTCTTCAAATAAATGAGCAATAATGAAATTGCTGCAGGAGTAACTCCGGAAATTCGCGAGGCTTGTCCCAATGTCTCTGGCATTTGCTTATCCAGTTTCTGTCTTACTTCTATGGACAAGGCACTGACTTCAGAATAATTGATATTCTGGGGAAGACGCAGATTTTCATAATATTGTTGTCGCCTGACTTCACGGGTCTGCCTTTCAATATATCCTGCGTATTTGATCTGGATTTCAACCTGTTCTTTTACTTTTTCATCCAATTCTTCTTCGGTTGCCCAGTTTTTTCCATCTGTCGAAGTCAAACCTGCCAATTTGTCATAATCAACATCCGGCCGTTTTATCAGGTCTGCCAGTGAATATTCCCGTTCGATTTCCTTACCGATGACTCTCTCGGCTTCCTGAGAACTCAACATGGATGGGTGAACCCAGGTTGATTTCATCCTTTCGATTTCACGGGCGATCTTTTCCCGTTTTTCTTCAAAATCAATCCACTGTTCCAGAGGCACACACCCCAGTTTGTATCCGATTTCAGTCAGGCGGATATCCGCATTGTCTTCGCGCAGGCTTAATCTGTATTCAGCACGGCTGGTAAACATACGGTAAGGTTCAGAAACGCCTTGAGTGATCAGGTCATCCACCATAACACCCATATAGGCCTCACTTCGTTTTGGTACCCAGGGTTCTTTTCCCTGAACAAATAAGGAAGCATTGATACCGGCCAACAGACCTTGCGCTGCCGCTTCCTCATATCCTGTTGTCCCGTTTATCTGACCTGCAAAAAATAACCCTTCAATCTGACGGGTTTCCAGAGAAGATTTCAGGCATCTCGGATCATAAAAATCATATTCGATTGCATACCCCGGACGGAGGATATGCGCGTTTTCAAGTCCCGGAATAGATCTCACCAAATCTATTTGGGTATCGAAAGACAAACTGGTCGAAATACCATTCGGATAATATTCATTGGTTTTGACGCCTTCAGGTTCCAGAAAGATCTGATGGG
>JAEYIG010000133.1 GCA_023409175.1 Pseudomonadota bacterium | reverse complement strand
GGCAACATGGTCGATCTCGACAGCAACCCGACCAAACTGATCGAAATTGTCGAAACCGGCAAGCAGATGCTGATCACACGGGGTTCACTGACGACATTCAGTATCGCAAACGATATCGCCAAATATTTCGCGATTGTCCCTGCCGCCTTTGTGGCGACTTATCCGCAACTGGAGGCCCTGAACCTGATGGGGCTCTCCAGCCCGGCATCGGCCATCCTGAGTGCGGTCATTTTCAACGCGGTCATCATTATCTTCCTGATCCCGCTCGCGCTTAAAGGCGTCAAATACCGGCCAGTTGGCGCTGCCGCCCTGCTGCGCCGCAACCTTCTGGTTTACGGACTTGGCGGCATCATTACGCCATTTATCGGCATCAAACTGATCGATTTATGCCTTTCCCTTGCAGGACTGGTTTAAAGACAGGAGTCAACATTATGGAAAACATGACATTCAAAACAGCTTCATTCCTGAAAAGGACGCTTTACCCTGCCGTGATCCTGATCGCGCTGCTGACGATTGTGACCGGACTGATTTATCCCCTGCTGATAACGGGAATCGCACAAGCCGTATTTCCGGAAAAGGCCAATGGAAGCCTGATCATGAAAAACAATCAGGCTGTCGGTTCGCGCCTTATCGGACAGAACTTCACCGATCCCAAATACTTCTGGGGACGTCCTTCAGCCACGTCTGACTTTCCTTACAACGCCCAGGCGTCAGGTGGTTCGAATCTGGGCCCAACCAATCCGGCACTGGTGAATAACGTCAAAGAGCGCCTGGTAAAACTGAAAACGGCCGATCCGGAAAACACTAGTGCGGTTCCGGTCGATCTCGTGACCAGTTCAGGCAGCGGCCTTGACCCCCACATCAGCAAGGCGGCAGCCGATTATCAGGTGAAAAGAATCGCCCGGCTCCGGAATATCTCTGAAATCCAGATCCAGAATCTGGTGGAAAGTCATGCCAGGGGAATTCAGATGGGATTTCTGGGCGAGCCTATGGTCAATGTCCTTGAGTTAAATCTTGCCCTTGACGATATGGATACTGGTAATATTTCCGTAGCCAGCCTTTCAAAACCATAATGGAAATTTCAGCGGCCGGACAACAGACAAGGGTCTGACAATCTATGAGCGATCAACGTCCTGATCCCGACCTGCTTTTGAAACAGGTCACTGCGGATGAAGCGCAATCAAAAAAGGGGCGCCTGAAAATATTTTTCGGGGCTTCCGCTGGTGTAGGCAAGACCTACGCCATGCTTTCTGCCGCTCATGAAGCATTGAAACAAAACGTGCCGCTTGTGATCGGCATTGTTGAAACACATGGCCGTTCAGAAACGGCCATGTTGACTGAAGGCTTGCCCAGACAGGAACTGAAGAAAACCAGTTACCGCGACCGTGTCCTTGAAGAATTCGATATTGATCAGGCTCTGGAATTCGGGAAATCCCATCCGGACGGTCTGGTTCTTCTGGATGAACTGGCCCATACCAATGTCCCCGGTTCACGCCATCCCAAACGCTGGCAGGATGTAGAAGAACTCCTGTTGGCCGGTATCGACGTCTGGACGACCATGAACGTCCAGCATCTGGAAAGCCTTAACGACATCGTCAGCCGGATTACAGGCATTCCGATCCGCGAAACCGTCCCTGACCGCATTTTTGATGAGGCCGAAGAAGTCATCGTCGTCGATTTGCCACCTGACGAACTGATCCAGAGACTGAAGCAAGGCAAGATGTACTTGCCTGAACAGGCAAAGCTGGCTTCCAAAAACTTTTTCAGGAAAGGCAATCTGCTTGCCCTGCGTGAACTGGCACTGCGCCGCACGGCTGACCGTATCGACGGGGAAATGCAGGCATACCGCCTGAAAAATGCCAGCACGACAGTATGGCCCAACCGGGAATCTCTGCTCGCTTGCGTCAAGCCTGACCAGTCCGGAGAAAAGGTCGTCCGCAATTGTGCCCGTCTGGCAGCCCAGCTGGGTGTCCCATGGCATGCCATTTTCGTGGAAGTACCGTCACAAGCCAGTGACGACAATACTTTGCAGGAAAGGGCGACGCGCGTCCTCAAACTGGCAGCCGACCTTGGCGCCACGGTTGCCACCCAATCGGCAACGGATGTGGCATCGGCACTGATCCGGTACGCAAGGGACCACAATCTTTCCAGACTTGTCCTTGGACGAAGCAAAAAACGCCGGCCTTTCCATTGGAAGAAGTCGATTGCACAGCAAATCGAAAAATCGGCTGATGATCTCGACATCCTGCAGGTATCCGTTTCGGAATCCTCACCCTTCAAAATCCCGAAGCCCCGTTTTGTTTTCGAACCGGACAAGATCGAGTGGAAGAACTACCTGGCCACTTTCCTGATCTGTTCGGCAACCACCTTGTGCGCGATACCTCTGGTCGGCTTGCTCGACCTGATCAACATCATCATGCTGTTCCTGCTGGTGGTGGCCGGAATCGCCCTGCGCTATGGACGGGGGCCAGCAACACTGGCCGCTTTCATCAATGTGCTTTTTTTCGATTTTTTCTTTGTTCCCCCTCGCATTTCGATCGCGGTCAGTGACGCCCAATTCATCATAACGTTCATTGTCATGCTGTTCGTTGCGCTCGTTATCGGACAGTTGACGGCCAACCTGAAAATGCAAGGCAACGCGGCAACGGAGCGAGAGAGACGCGTCAGAAGCCTCTATGAAATGTCACGCGATTTGTCCGGTGTCCTGCTGATCGGGCAAATCGCCGAAATCGCGGCACGCTTCCTTCACACCGAATTCGGCGCAAAAAGCGCCCTGTTCATTGTCGACGATAATGACCATCTGAAAAAAATGGACCAGGCAACAGCCAACCCGAACATGGCTCTGGTCCAGTGGGCATTCGAACATGGGGATACGGCTGGCCTTGGCACGGATACGCTACCTGCCAACCCATGCCTTGTCATTCCGCTGAAGGCAACCATGCGGCTTCGTGGCATTCTGGCGGTAGAGCCCGACGAAGGCACGTTTCTGGGACCGGAACAGAGACGATTGCTCGATATCTGTGCATCACTACTCGCCATTTCCATTGAACGCATCCATTATCTGGATGTTGCCCAGAAAACCGTTGTCCAGATGGAATCTGAAAAACTGCGCAATTCGTTGCTTTCAGCCATTTCCCACGATCTCAGGACGCCACTGGCCGCTCTGGTTGGACTGGCTGATACGCTCAAGCTGACGAATCCGGCCGCAAAAGATGATGAAAAAGAGATTATCGACGCCATTCGCCATTCGGCCATGAGAATGAACGATCTCGTCAACAACCTGCTCGATATGGCGCGGCTTGAATCCGGAACGGTACAGCTGAACAGGCAATGGCAGCCGCTGGAAGAAGTCATCGGAAGCGCCCTGTCATCCTGCGCTGCCCTGCTGGAAGAACGGCCGATAAACATCCATCTGGATGAAAATCTGCCGCTCCTGAATATCGATGCGGTTCTGATTGAACGGGTACTCGTCAATATTCTTGAAAATGCATCCAAATATACACCTCCCGATTCATCCATCGAGATCAATGGATTCCTTCAGAATGAAAATGTCATCGTCACCATCGACGATCATGGGCCCGGCCTGCCGGCAGGTCGTGAAAACGCGATTTTCGAAAAATTCGAAAGGGGCAACAAGGAAAATGCGACGCCGGGAGTGGGTCTCGGCCTTGCGATTTCCAGAGCGATCATGAAAGCGCATGGCGGCTTCATTCACGGTGAAACCCGTTACAATGGAGGCGCCCGGTTCACGCTTTCCCTGCCGTTTTCGGCTCCGCCCCTTATTTCAGACAATCTTTGAGAGCAATGAAAATGGACAACAAATTCCGGATATTGACCATTGAAGATGAATCCAACATCCGCCGGTTCGTCAAGCTCGCTCTGGAATCGGAAGGCTATGAGGTATACGAGGCGGACGGACTGAAACGTGGCCTGATTGAAGCCGGGACACGCCGTCCAGACCTGGTCGTTCTCGATTTGGGGTTACCGGATGGCGATGGCCTCGACTTCATTACGGATCTCAGGAACTGGTCAGGCATTCCCGTCATTGTCCTTTCGGCGAGAAACAGCGAGCATGACAAAATTTCGGCACTCGATGCCGGAGCGGATGATTATCTGGAAAAACCGTTTGGAGCCGGTGAGCTGCTCGCCCGTGTCCGCGCCCAGTTACGACGCCAACAACGTTCGGCTAACGATCCCTTTATCCGTTTTGCAGACATTAGCATCGATCCCGTTCGCCGTCTGGTCGAGAAAAACGGCGAACCGGTACATCTGACTCCGATTGAATACCGGATACTGACTTTTCTGGCTGCACAACCGGACCGGGTCGTCACACACCAGCAATTATTGAAAGCGGTCTGGGGGCCCGGTCATACAGAAGACATGCACTATATCCGGGTACATATGGCCAACCTCAGGAAAAAAGTCGAAAAGAATGCGTCAATGCCAAAACACCTGGTCACTGAAGCCGGGATAGGCTATCGCTTTGTCCCCGATTCGAAATAGGAAAAAGGTAAAAAAAGCTGTTTTCTGACCAGGCAGTTTACAGGTTCTGTAAAAGGACGATGAAGATCATGACCGGAGCGATATAACGCAAGAACCATTTCAGCGGCAAAAGCCACCAGTGTCCATTTTTGCCACGAAGCAATTGTTCCGAAATGACCGACCATGATTTCCATCCGACCATAATGGATACCATGATCCCTCCAAAAGGCATGATCAGGTTTGAACTGACATAGTCCAGTACACCGAAAATGGTTTTCCCGAAAAAGGTGAAATCCTTCCAGGCACCGAACGACAGAGACGCCGCAATACCAAGAACGAACATCAGGATCGACATTATTATCGTGGTCGGTGTCCTTGGCATATTGAATTCATCAATAAAGAAGCTGACGACGACTTCCATCAGGGAAACGGATGACGTCAGGGCGGCTACAAAAAGCAGGAAAAAGAAGAGAATGCCGAAAAACTGGCCGCCACCCATTTGCGAAAAGACGGCAGGCATCGTAATGAACGTCAGACCGGGGCCTGCAGAAGGGTCAAAACCGAAAACGAAAATGGCCGGAAACACCATCAGGCCGGAAAGGAAACACACCATCGTCGTCAAAAAGACAACACTGATCGCCGAATTGGGAATGTAGGTGTCGCCTGATACGTAAGATCCATAAGTGATCATGCATCCCATACCGAGAGACATGGAGAAAAAGGCCAGTCCCATGGCTTCGATGATCATTGTCGCATTGACTTTGGAAAAATCCGGCGTCAGGAAGGTAATCACGCCGTCAATCGCACCCGGCAAGGTTATCGCACGGCCGATCAGGACCAGGATCAGCAAAAAAAGCATGATCATCAGATATTTGCTGACTTGCTCAATCCCTTTTTGCACACCAGCCAGAATGACGCCTGCCGTCACGCCCATGAAAAGGGCATGGTAAAAGAGCGGTTCGACGGGATTGGCGATGAATGAATCAAAAATGCCAGACAATAACTTCGGGTCAGAGGTCAAAATGGCTCCGTCCACTGACTTGACGATATAGGCAATCGTCCAACCGCCAACAACACTGTAAAAAGACAGGATAAGAAAACCACAGGCAACGCCGATATATCCCACCAGAGACCACGTCCGGCCACCGAGTTTCCGGTAAGCGCCCACAGGACTTTTTTTCGTAATGGCACCGACAGCCATTTCGGCAATCATCAGGGAAATGCCCATCGTGAAAACGATGAGCAGGAATATCAACAGAAAAGCACCGCCACCGTTCTGTGCGGTGATGTAAGGGAATTTCCAGATCGCTCCCAGCCCGATGGCTGATCCAGCAGCTGCAAGCACGAAACCAAGACGTGAGCCCCATTCTGCACGCGCCATATACTATCCCTTACAAATAAAAATCGGTTATCTGGAAAATATAACGAAAAACACGATTGGCACATGAAAAAACGAACTAATGTTTATATGGCAAAAAGCGTATTTCCACTAAGTAATCGTGCATTATACT
>JAEYIG010000119.1 GCA_023409175.1 Pseudomonadota bacterium | reverse complement strand
TGGCACTGTTTTCATGCGGGAAAAGCCCTTCTTCGAGACCGGTAATGAACACGGCATCAAATTCAAGCCCCTTGGCGGAATGAACCGTCATCAGCTGCAAGGCATCCTGACCTTCCTCCGCCTGATTTTCACCTGCTTCCAGTGAAGCATGCGTCAGGAAAGCCGACAGAGGCGACATGATCATGGAGAGAGGAACATCTGCGTCCATAACCTCGTCGACCGTCAACATTGCCTTTTCTCCGGCAGCAGAAACCGCTTCAGTCATCAGTGCCGGCGATTCCTGCGAGAACCCTTCTTCAGACAGGAACAGCATGGAAGCGGAAACAAGCTGTTCAAGGTTTTCCAGCCTGTCGGCGCCTTCCTTTTCGGTCTGGTAATGCATCAACAGCCCGCTCTTGTCGAGAACGGTCTGGATGAGCGTCGGCAAATTCATCGGCTGCACTTCGGCACGGATGTTCTGGATCAGCCTGATGAAAGATCCCAACGCCGTGCCGCCCTTGCCGGAAACATAGGGAATGGCTTCATACAGTGAAATGTCGTGCATCCGTGCCATTTCCTGCAGGTTTTCGATCGTCCGGGCACCGATTCCACGGGCCGGGAAATTGACGACTCTCAAAAAGGCCGCATTATTGGCCGGATTGTCGATCAATTGGAGATAGGCGATGGCATTCTTGATTTCAGCCCGTTCAAAGAACCGGAGGCCACCATAAACCCGATAGGGAATGCCTGCGCTGAACAGCCCGTGCTCGATGACGCGGGACTGGGCATTGGAACGGTAAAGAATGGCCATTTCCTTCCTGTCCATTCCCTCGCGAATCAGGTGATTGACCTCTTCCAGAATCCATTGCACTTCATTGAGATCGGATGGCGCTTCACATATACGGATCGGTTCACCCTCTCCTGCATCGGTATGCAGATTCTTGCCCAATCGGTTCCTGTTGTGGGCAATCAGGGTATTGGCCGCTTCCAGAATATTGCCGTGCGACCGGTAATTCTGTTCCAGCCGGATCAGGTTCTGGACATTGAAATCCTGCTGGAAAGACAGCATATTGCCGACATTGGCGCCACGAAAAGCGTAAATACTCTGGTCATCGTCCCCTACCGCGAAAATGGAGGAATCATTTCCGGCCAGAAGCTTAAGCCATTTGTATTGCAGGTTGTTGGTATCCTGGAATTCGTCGACCAGAATATGGCGGAAACGGTCCTGATAATGCTCCCGCAAAGTCTGGTTGCGCTCCAGAAGCTCATAGCTGCGAAGTAAAAGCTCGGCAAAATCGACGACACCTTCCCTCTGGCACTGGTCTTCATAGAGACTGTACAGCTCGACCATTTTGCGTTCATAGTCATCCTGCGGCTCGACCTGCGACGCACGATAACCGCTCTCTTTCGCATGGTTGATGAAATAAACCAGATTGCGCGGAGGATATTTGTCATCATCAATATTATTTGATTTCAGGAGACGTTTGACAGTGGAGAGCTGGTCCTGGGAATCCAGAATGTTGAAAGTCTGCGGCAACGCGGCATCCTGATAATGCGTTCTCAACAGGCGATTGCACAAGCCGTGAAACGTCCCGATCCACATACCGCGTGCATTGACAGGGAACATGACAGACAGGCGCGACAGCATTTCTTTCGCCGCCTTGTTGGTGAACGTCACCGCCATGATACCGGATGTCGAGACCTGCCCCGTTTGTAACAGCCATGCGATACGCGTCGTCAGGACACGGGTCTTGCCGGAACCGGCGCCAGCGAGAATCAGAGCGGATTGGGAAGGCAGGGTAACGGCAGCGAGCTGCTCGGGATTGAGATTGTCAAGAATAGTGTCCATAGACGATATTATCCCGTAAATTATCGATAAATGCTTGGCCATTTCATTTAAAGCTCAAGCAAATCACGATTCAGGTTCCGGAAAATCAAGACAAGGCAAAGCCCGTTTACCGGATTTGCGATTTCAGGAGGTATGATACTGTTTTTATAAATTGTCGAGCCGGATTGGCAACTTTGACACCCATTGCCTGTCAGAATCAGAACCATGTTTCCCTACATTGAACTGTTCGGTTTTTCATCAAACTCACATTCATTCATGAAATGGGTGGGGATAGCATGGCTCGTTTATATTGTCTGCCTTTCTTTCTGGATCATCCTGCAGAAAAGAGCGCCTGTTTCCACCCTTTCCTGGATTTTCGCGCTGGCTTTCATCCCTTATGGCGGTTTCATCATCTATCATTTTCTGGGGCCGCAGAAACTCAAGCGCCAGCAATTCAAACGACTGTTGTCAAAGACGGCGCTGAAAGAACATTCCGATTTCCTGCAGTTGCGCAATCACATTCTGGCAACCAGCTCCCATCCGACAGAACTGATGCAACTGTCGAACATGATCCGACAGACGACCGGATTCCCGCTGACAACGGCAAAATCCCTGCGTTTGCTGGTCGATGGCGAACAGACATTCACTGCCATTCTTGAAGCGGTTGCCAACGCGACCCACCACATTCATCTTGAATACTATATTTATGACCCGGATGAAATCGGCATGACACTTCGCGACCTGCTCATCGCCAAAGCCAGGGAAGGCGTAAAAGTCCGATTGCTTGTCGATGGGATCGGCTCGTCAAAGCTGAAAAAAGCGTTCATATATCCATTGGTTCAGGCCGGAGCCGAATTCGCCTTTTTCCACAAACCGCACATTTCCCAATTGATGAAGCCGCTCGTCAATCTGAGATCTCACCGCAAGATCGTGATTTGCGACGGGTTGGTGGGGTTTACTGGAGGATTGAATATCACCGATCAGGAAGATGAGCGTGTCTATAGCTGTGCCTATCACGATACCCATCTGGAACTGACCGGCAATGCCGTTCACTGGCTTCAGCTCGTTTTCATGGAAGACTGGGTTTACGCGGCAAAGCTGAACTATATACCGGATATCGTCACTTATTTCCCTATACAGGCTTCAGGTTCCTACCCTGTCCAGATCATCGCGTCCGGTCCTGACAACGACTGGGAAATCATCCACCGTATCTACCTGAACATGAT
>JAEYIG010000024.1 GCA_023409175.1 Pseudomonadota bacterium | reverse complement strand
GCACAATACAGCATTTTCACGTACGATCAAACGAGCAGTGACAATTTCGTTTTCCGGCAAAAGCGAAGCCGTCAGATCACCTGTTCCAATATCCTCGATTAAAGCGGCTTCGATATTGGCCGCAATCGCCGCTTTTAGAATATCGTTACTGAACAGTGTGTTCCGGTTCATGCTACCCCCATACCGGAAGTCAGTTCAGCATTTTTATCCTGTGTCTTACTCTTTTGAAAAGCAGCAAAATCGAGCATTCGCTGAATACAGACAATTGCCTTTTTGCCGGTTTCAGAATCAACTGAAATTTCGTTATGTTCTTTTTCCAGTACCTCTGCCAGATTCGACAGGGAATTCATCGCCATCCACGGACATTGCGCACAGCTCTTGCAAGTCGCACTGTTACCGGCCGTCGGCGCTTCGATCAGTGTCTTGCCCGGAACGGCCTGTTGCATCTTGTGGAAAATGCCCTTGTCGGTCGCCACGATGAATGTTTGTGCGTCCATGTTTTTGGCGGCATTGATGATCTGGGAAGTGGAACCGACCACATCGGCAAGAGCCACGACTGACGCTGGTGATTCCGGATGGACGAGCACCCTGGCATCCGGATTTTCCTGTTTCATGAAAGCGAGTTCGGCCGCCTTGAATTCGTCATGGACAAGACACGAACCCTGCCAGAGCAGCATGTCGGCTCCGGTCTGTTCCTGGATGTAAGTCCCGAGATGACGGTCTGGCCCCCACAAGATCTTTTTTCCCTCTGCATGCAATTGTTTCACGATTTCCAGCCCGATGGACGAGGTTGCCATCCAGTCGGCACGCGCCTTGACGGCAGCACTCGTATTGGCATACACGACAACCGTCCTGTCCGGATGGGCATCGCAGAAAGCGGTGAATTCCTCTATCGGACATCCCAGATCGAGTGAACAGCAGGCATCCAGGTCAGGCATCAGGATTTTCTTGTCCGGAGAAAGGATCTTTGCCGTTTCGCCCATGAAACGCACGCCGGCAACAATGAGTGTCTTTGCAGGATTGTCCCTTCCGAAACGGGCCATTTCCAGAGAATCGGCAACACAACCGCCAGTCTCTTCAGCCAGATCCTGAATATCGCCATCGACATAATAATGGGCAACCAGAACGGCATTCTTTTCCTTCAAGAGCCGCTTGATCCGGTCTTTCAGTTCCTGTTTTTCCTGCTGCGTCAGTTCTGCAGGCACACGGGCCCAGGCATTCGCGACGCAAACCGCACCGCTTTGCATTTCAGGCAAATCGTATTCAACTTCCTTGATATCAGAATCTTGCATTTTATCGGCCGAAAAAAATTAAAAGCACATTCTTTAACTATCGCACAAACGGAAAAGATTGTCAGGAGAACCGTTTCATCCATTCCAGGACTTATTCGATACCCTGGCTGTTCAGGTATTCCTCGTAAGTGCCCTTGAAATCAATAATTTCACCGTCCCTTATTTCGATGATGCGGGTAGCCAGGGACGAAACAAATTCACGGTCATGCGAAACGAAAATCAGGGTGCCCGTATATTTTTCCAGCGCGATATTCAGTGCCTCGATGGATTCCATATCCATATGGTTGGTCGGCTCATCCATCAGCATCACGTTATGGCGGCCAAGCATCAACTTGCCGTACATCATCCGCCCCCTTTCGCCACCGGACAGAACTTTCACTTTCTTCCTCACTTCATCACCAGAGAAAAGCAGGCGTCCCAGAATCGAACGGATCGTCTGGTCATCGTCCCCTTCCTGCGTAAACCGGGTCATCCAGTCCGTCAGGTTCAGGTCATTTTCAAACTCTTCACTGGAATCCTGCGGCATATAACCGATATCGGCATGTTCCGCCCATTTCACCTCACCAAAGTCCGCTTTCATATGGCAGGCTTCACCGCCAAGGCATCTCAACAAAGTCGTTTTACCGGCACCGTTGGCGCCGATGATCGCCACCTTCTCACCGGCCTCGATCATGATGTTGAAATCCTTGAATATCTGTCGGTCGTAGGCCTTGGACAGTTTTTCTGCTTCAACGGCAAGACGATGCAGTTTTTTGGCTGACTCAAAACGGATGAACGGATGGACACGGCTGGATGGCTTGACGTCCTCGACCTTGATTTTTTCAATCTGACGGGCACGGGAAGTCGCCTGTTTGGCCTTGGACTTGTTGGCCGAAAAGCGGCGGACGAATTCCTGCAATTCGGCAACCCGCTCCTTGGCCTTCGCATTGGCGGCCTGCTGTTGCGCCTTGGCCTGCGCGGAGGCCAGCATGTAATCGTCGTAGGTGCCCGGATAGATTTTCAGCGTGCCATAGTCCATGTCTGCAATATGGGTACAGACCTGATTCAGGAAATGTCGGTCATGCGAAATGATGATCATGGTGGAATTGCGTTCATTCAGCACATTTTCCAGCCAGCGGATCGTATTGATGTCGAGGTTGTTGGTCGGTTCGTCCAGTAGCAGGATATCCGGATCGGAAAAGAGTGCCTGTGCGAGCAAAACACGCAATTTCCAGCCCGGAGCCACGGCGCTCATCGGGCCATCATGGAACTCAAGGCCAATACCGACACCGAGCAGCAATTCCCCTGCCCTCGCTTCCGCCGTATAGCCGTCATATTCGGCAAATTTGGCCTCCAGCTCGGCGGCCTTCATGTAATCTTCATCGGTCGCATCCGGATTGGCATAAATGGCATCGCGTTCAGACATGGTCTGCCACATTTCCGTATGCCCCATCAGCACGACATCCAGGACACGCATATCTTCATAGGCAAACTGATCCTGGTTCAGTTTACCCAGTCGTTCATTCTGGTCGAGCGTCACGGTACCGGACGTCGGCTCCCGATCCCCTCCCAGAATCTTCACAAAAGTCGATTTTCCGGTACCGTTGGCACCGATCAGGCCATAACGGTTCCCTTCACCGAATTTGACGGAAATATTTTCGAACAGCGGCTTCGGGCCGAACTGCACCGTAATATTGGCGGTAGAAAGCACGGTAACCTCTTAAACAGTTTCAATAAAACTGTCTATTTTACCTTACCGTCGGATAATCCCCAACATCGAGCCGAACCGACCCGTCCTGGGACGTCAAATGTGCCCTGGCGCCGACTGGCAAGGTGACCTTGTCTTTCACATGGCCGAAAGGCAAGCCGGTCACGACAGGAATCGGCAACCGCGAGCGGAGCCATGAGAGCATGGCATCGAAATCGTAACCGTTATCGTAATCGGACAGTTTGAATTCCGAAAAATGTCCCAGAACCAGCGCTTTCTGTTTCTTCAGGATTCCGGCTTCATCCAGCTGGAGCAGCATACGTTCGACACGGTATGGGTGTTCGTGAATGTCCTCGACAAAAAGGATGCCTCCGGAAATGTCGGGCATCCATGGCGTCCCGGCCAGATGGGCCAGCATCGTCAGGTTCCCTCCCCAGAGCGTTCCTTTAACATCGACATCCGGATTGCCTTTCGAAGTCCATTTGACCGTCGTTGCAGGCGAGCGCATGGTATCTTCAAAATGACTCATCGTGAAATCGCTCAAATCCTTCCGCGTAAAATCACTCTGGATCATCGGGCCGGAAAAACTGACGGCGCCATGCTTTAACAAAGCCATTTCGAAAACCGTGAAATCGCTGTGGCCGACGAAAAGTTTTCCGCTTTTGGCCAGTTTCCCGAAATCAAGCGAATGCAGAATCCGTGTCGTCCCGTACCCACCACGCAGGGCAACGACAATACTCACTTCAGGATTGGCTGCGGCTTCCATGATCTGGCGGCTCCGTTCCTCATCACTTGCCGCAAAACGCTCAGACCGTTTTTGGGGATCATAGTAATTGAAAACGGCATATCCCTTCGATTGCAGAACTCCGATTGCCCGCTGAAGATCCGCCTCCGGCACATATCCACCGGGTGCTATGATCGCAATGCCAATTTTTTCTGTATTCATCACTTTTTTTTGTTTTTCGCGAGAAGTCTGGCGTTTTTTCGTTTTTTGCATATGGACGGCTGACCGATCGGGACCATCCGCAGCTGCCTGGGGCTGCACTTTCACCGGCGTCCCGGTTTCCGGAATGGGAGAAGCGTTTGCATATAACGGAACCCATCCCAATAAAAACAGTGAAACAATAAACTTTTTCATTTTCACCGCCCCTGTCCAGAATAAATCGGCCAGAGTGTTCAGTCCTGCTTCACTTTCACCTCAATGCACCCGGTCAATTCACTATTTTTCCGCACTTCTTTGGCCTGCCTGCGACGCTCTGCAAAAAACGCTCTCAAAAGCGTGGAACATTCGTCCTGCAAAACACCACCTGTGACAGTCGTATGGTGATTGAGTTCATTTTGGGCAAAAAGATCAATGACGCTTCCACACGCCCCCGTCTTCGGTTCGGTAGCGCCGAAAACAACCCTCTTCAGACGCGCCTGAATCATGGCTCCGACACACATCGAACAGGGTTCCAGCGTGACATACAACTCGCAATCGGGCAAGCGGTAATTCCCGCAAAACCTTGCCGCATTTCTCAAGGCAACGATTTCGGCGTGGGCAGTAGGATCGTGAGTCGTAATGGGTTGGTTGAAGCCGTGCGCAATGACCTTGCCGTCCAGCACGACTACTGCGCCGACCGGCACTTCACCCGCCCGCTCTGCCAGCACAGCCTGTGCCAGCGCTTCCCTCATGAAAATGTCATCTGCCATCCGCAGGAGCGGCCGTCACTTCGGCCCAGCAATTCGGGGTTTCGTAAATCCGGATGCTTTTCAAAACCAGCCGCTTGCCGTAAAAGCCTTCGTACACGTCTTTCA
>JAEYIG010000102.1 GCA_023409175.1 Pseudomonadota bacterium | reverse complement strand
TTGCCACGGCAGAGAGTTTCAGGCAGGCATTCGATGTTGCCGGTTTCACGCCGGAAGTCGTGACACGCTTAAACGATATCTTTTCCCTGATGAATCTGGTGCAGGCCGGTGTCGGCTGCTCACTGGTACCAAAAAGGGTAAAAAAGGTTTTTGAGAATTCTGTCCAGTGGATTCCACTTGCTGAAAAATACCAGACAAGTCAAACGGTTGCGCTGGTTTTCCCGAAAACACGTGAACGTGATCCCGATATGCTGGCGCTGGTTGCCGAGGCGCGGATGATTGCGCGGCAGGCGGAAAACTGACAGGCCATTTTACTGTTTATCCTCTTTCTTTCAGCCGTTGTCCCAATCTCAATATGGTATTCAGACCTTCCTGCTGTACCGAGACGGCTTCGCCATCTGTCATGACCCGTTTCGCCAGTCCGGTCAATACCGGGCCGGGGGGCATTTCGACGGCGAGGCGCACTCCTCTTTCATAGGCTGCGGTCATGGCGTTTGCCCAGTAAAGCGGACGTGCCATGTTGAAGGCGAGATCGTCCGCGATCCTTTCAGGCTGCCAGAGGACACGGCCGGTGCTTCCACTCAAATAGGCAATTGCAGGGCGTTTGAACGGAATCGTTTTGATCGTTTCATACAGCTGTTGGGCAGCGTAAGACAGCAAGGGACAATGGGACGGGACAGCAACCGCGAGCCGGTCGGTTTTGGTGGCGCCCTTTTCCCGTGCCCTGTCCAGTACCTGCATCATGGCGTCTTCCGTCCCGGCGATGACGAACTGGTCGGCAGCGTTATAGTTGGCAAGGTAAACCGGATTGTCCGGGACAGAAACGGCTTCGATCAGGGGCTGGACGTCTTTTTCGAGCAGCCCGCTGATGGCGGACAGGCCATAGCCGTGCGGATAGGCGTTTTCCATCAGTTCACCCCGCAGGGAAACGATTTTCAGTGCATCGGCAAAATCCAGTGCGCCGGAGGTGACGGCTGCGGGAAACGCCCCGATGGAAAGGCCACCGACGAAATCGGGAACCATGTTTTGCCGTATCAGCCAGTCGGCACAGGCAACTCCGGCAATGAGGATGCAGAGCTGGACGGCACGGGTGCGTTTCAGGGCATCAGGCGTATCCAGTTCCAGCACGTTTTCCCCCAGCACCGCGCTGGCCCGGTCCAGCCATGACTGGCACGGGATCGTTTGGGACAGGCTGTGCAACATGCCCGGTATCTGCGCTCCCTGCCCCGGGAAGGTAAAAAGCGTTCTGTTCATGGATTGTCCTTGTATTCGCTCCAGGGATCAGTCGTCAAAACGGGGCCGAAATTCGTTTTGAGAAGAACACGCCTGCCTTTTTCCCTGACCCATTCTTTCAGGGCAAAGGCTCCCCGCGGCGTTTCGATCTGGATGTCTGTACGGCATGGCAAACTTTCGCATTTCTCAACCAGACGGGCGAAACATTCAGGCAAAACCGGCCTGGGGCATCGGATCTGGAGGTCAAGATCGCTATCCTCATGCATGACGGGTTGCCCTGTTGCCAGCGCAAAGGCGCAACTGCCGGTCGGCCCCCATGTGTACGGCAAGTCCAGTTCAATCAGTTCGAGCATGGCAAGGACGGGTCGGGCTGTGGCAAATGGGGAACGCAAAAGCATTTCCCTCTCCAATGCCAACAATTGGGGAGAGAGACATTTGACGATGTTTTCCGGATGGACCCAAACAGGTGCCCGCTGGCTTTTGTGTTTCCCACGGATACCGGCCGGGATCAGGCCTTTCCCGGAATGGTCCCGCCTGACGACGACCGGCAAACCCGCATGCCATTGTTCCGTAGCCCATGAAGGCAAAACGTCGTCTGAAACCAGTGCGTCCGATCCTGTTACCCACAGCAGGTCGTGCGGCATGTAACGCCTGTATGACCGCACGACTTCCGTTTCAGTTGGCATTTTCTCCGGCTCCATCACTTTCCCCCGGTTTTCCCGCTTACCATTCGGCCCGCATGCGTTCGCGCACCAGCGAGGTGCGGGCACGGTTCGGCGAGCCGAGACGGTTGTCCAGCATGACGCCTTCCCTGCGTGCCGTATCAATGGCTTTGGCAACTGCTGTACTGACTGTTTCGACTTCCTTGTTCGTCGGATGTTTCGGATCGGCCACGTCAATCAGTTCTTCCAGCAGGCCAAGGGTCTTGTAGTTGGCGATGTCATAAGCCATCGGCGGGATGGTCGAGGCCAGTTTTTCCAGCGCATCGACGGTCCGGAGCGTAATCCGCGCCGCGGATGCCTTGCCCATCGCATGGATCATCACGTCCTTGTCATTCAGTGCAATCAGGCGGTTGGCCTGGTATCCGTGGGCAAGGAATGCGCCGGACATGGCCTTGCCGACGATCAGGCCGATCACCGGATGGCCTGCCAGCCGGGCATTGGCATACGCCCCAGCGGCGGCGGCCAGTGCCAGATGGATGCCGAAGGCTTCTTCCCGGCGGCCATAAGCCTGACTCGGCACGTCGATTACCGCAACAATGGCGCGTTTGACGGGTTTGTCCCTGTCCTGTTCAATCGCTTCATTGACCATCTGGCCGAGTGTCCAGCCTTCCAGCAGGCCGACTTCACCCCTGACGGCACGGGGATAGTGGTTGTTTGCGTCAGGTACGACCGCGATCACACGCGTTTCCTGACCGTTGATCAATCCATCGGCGACCCTGACGGAAGCACACTGCCCCTGCCGCTGTTTGAACTCACCGGCAAAGAGATCGAACCAGATATCGCCATTGCCTTTTTCAGTCATTTTGTTTTCCGTGTTCATGAGCGGTTTCCTTTCGCGAATAATTCTGCGGTCAGTTCTGCACTGGCCTGTTGTTGCGTATCGAAGGCAGTCAGGCGGGAAATGAACTCGTCATAGCGTTCATTGCGCAGGCTCTCTGGCTTGCCCTTTTCCATGCATTTGATGGTGGCTCTCCTGACAGCTTCCAGAGAATCATCGACGAGTTCGTCCACAAATGCGTTACGTGCCCTCGCTTCGCCGCCCGTCAGGCTCCAGATGAACGGACGGTTTCGGGAGTCGTATTCGTCAATGCCCGCTTCCTGCTCAATCACTTGCGGGCCATTCAGGCCAAGCCGGGCTTCGCGGGTGACAATCAGGTAGCTGCACAGGGCCGCGGCAATCGACATGCCGCCGAAACAGCCGACCGTACCGGCCACGATGCCGATGACGGGAACGTAACGGCGCAAGTCGGTAATGGCAGCGTGGATGTCCGCAATGGCGGCAAGGCCAAGATTGGCTTCCTGAAGGCGCACGCCTCCTGTTTCAAGGCACAGGACGGCTTGTGTCGGGATACCTTTACGGTTGTCTTCAGCTGCGAGTTCCAGCGCGGCAGCCATTTTGGCTCCGGAAACCTCGCCCATGCTGCCCCCCTGAAAGGTGCCTTCGATGGCGATCACGACGGACGGTTTTCCAGCAATAGTGCCTTTGGCGACGACCATGCCATCGTCGGCAGCCGGGACGATGCCCTGCGGTTCCAGCCATGGGGACATGATGTATTCGAATGGCCCAAGCAGTTCACGGTAAGTGCCTGCGTCCAGCAGCCCTTTTGCCCGTTCGCGGGCGGACAGTTCGATAAAACGGGAATCAGTCATGGCTGGCCTCCTCGAAAACCTGTTCAATTCTCAGACGGGCAACGCCGGGGGTTGCACCGAAATCGTGGATGACGAGCTTGCCGGATGGCAGGCTGCCTGCCGTTGAAATCCGGTCGAAGAGCCGTTGCCAGCGGGGTGTGCTGCCATCGACCGAGGTCTTGATGGAAACGGTCAGTCTGTCTCCGGTATCCGGTTCAAACAGCGCTTCCATGTCGCCC
>JAEYIG010000166.1 GCA_023409175.1 Pseudomonadota bacterium | reverse complement strand
GGAGGTCGGGACATTGTCAGGCTATTTTTATGGCTTTAAGGTGGATAAAAATACTGTGCAAAAGGCAATCGCTCTATTGTGAGTGAAAGTGGATTCTTTCTCAATACGTCTGACTGGTTTAAACCGTCCTCATCCACAAATAAAATGGGTTTTTGTCGATGTCCTTTTGTCCCGGATCATGGGGCTTTCAATATGAGCGGGCGCGTTTTCCGGTTTCTTGTGTGATGTCACAGGGTGCCTTCCCCTTTTCTTTAGGATTTTATTTCACGGGTTCTGAGCCTCTGCGTTTTTTCAGGTATGTCTCTATTAATGAAAGGAAAGAAGGTCGATATGGAAAAAATCGGTTTACCCAAAGAGCTGGCTATCAAAATCGTCAAAGGAGATGGCAAACGGGTGATTGCCGTTTTTGCCGATCCGAATTGCCATTACTGCCAGCAGTTCGAAAACGGGTTGCGTCAGGTCGATAACATCACTGTTTACATGTTTCCCTACAATATCCTCTCGGTCGAGTCGGTGTACCTGTCAC
Source organism: Pseudomonadota bacterium (assembly GCA_023409175.1). Taxonomy (GTDB): domain Bacteria; phylum Pseudomonadota; class Gammaproteobacteria; order Burkholderiales; family Burkholderiaceae_D; genus Oxalobacter. Next base: position 4,687 of record JAEYIG010000166.1, on the reverse strand, counting down.
ATGCAATATGGTGTTCACCTGATCCGGCGAAAGCGTGGGATGAATGGATGGTTGACAGGAAACGTCCGCCAACAGCCAAGCCAGGTTGTTCTTTTCCCAATGACGAGATCCTGAAACTCGGGGAAGAATTGCAGATACGCGCGACGCCAACCATTTATTTTGCCGATGGCACCCGCGAGGAAGGATCGATTCCACCTGAAGCGCTGGAAGAAAAACTGGCTTCGATCAGTGGAAAATGAAAGCCTTTTCGACTGTTCAGGTCATTCAGAATGAATTCTGAACGAATGGATTCAAAACATGTTTAATGAAAACCGGACTCGAAATTGTCCGGTTTTTTTGTTCCAAAGGATTGAAAGGCTTATTTTCCGAAAGCTTTCTCAAGATCGGGAATGATCTGTTTTTTCCGGCTCATCACCCCTGGCAGGATGATTTCGTCATTGACGATTTTTTTCGAGAATGCCTTCTCGACCAGGTGGGGATTGTCGGAAGTCACGAGCAGGGTAGTGTTGCCCTTCATGATGTCGGTCAGCATGAAAAGGACTGTATGGCTGTGCGTTTTTGCCCTGATGTCTTTCATGGCTTTCAGAAAGCTGTTTTTGCGTTCAAACGCCGGTGCCAGATCCGTCATTTCAAGCTGGGCTATGCCGATTTTCCGGCCATTCATGTTGAATTCCTTGTAGTCCCTCAATAGCAGTTCCTGGCTGCTGGTATGGCTGATATCGGATTTGATGGCAAAAAGTTTGGTGCCAAGCGCCTCCATGTCGTCAACTCCGGCAATGCTGGCAAGAGCCTTTGCCGCTTCGATGTCTTTCACAGTTGTCGTGGCGGACTTGAAAATGACGGTATCGGAAAGGATGGCGCCGAGCATGATGCCTGCCATGTCTTTTGGAACAGGCACTCCATAATAGGTGTAGATCTGGAACAAGACGGTTGCCGTGCTGCCGTAAGGCAGAATCCATGCTTCCAGAGGGGCGCGGGACGTCACGTTGCCGAGTTTATGGTGGTCGGCGATAAAGACCAGATTGGCATTTCCGAATCCGGCCGGTGCTTGTGAGACGTCAGTAAAATCGACGATGGCCATGTTCCGGTTGGCGACGTTGCCGATCAGTCCGGGTGGTTTGACGTTGAACCGTTCCAGTATATATTTCGTTTCCGGATTCAATGCGCCCTGAGTCATGGGAAGCGCCGGCTTGCCCAATTGGTTCAACAAATGAGATGCGGCGATGGCGGATGCAGTGGAATCCGTATCGGGATTGGCATGTCCGGTGACGAGAATGGGTTCTTTGACATCCGTTTTTTGCGCTGCCGTTGAGGGAACTGAAAAAAAGCAGCCAAAGAGCAGGATGAGTGTGCCGGCAAGGTAATGAAAAGGAAAAGGCGTTATCCGCTTTGGCGAAGAGTCGGTTTGCATATTGCCCCTTGTAATGGGATTTCATGAATGGATGAGCCGATTATAGGAGGAATAAGTGACGTGGATGTGAAAAAAACCGTGCATTGCACGGTTTTTTTGTCGTTTCAGCAAGCGGTTTTTACTGGTGGACGTAGGTTTTGCAATTGGCTTTCGTCATATCAAATCCGACCATGATTTCATCGGCCATGCATTCGTAGTCGTCATTGAATTTGCAGTCAGAGACTTTACAGGCGCCTACACCGGATATGCGGCCGACCGATTTCGCATGGGCGGACATGTCCGGGACGGCGAAAAAGGTGTCGCATCCCGGATTGTTCCCATCACCGATAGTAATGGCACGTGCGTGGCATCCCATATCCTTGTTGAAACCACAGGCTTGTGCGGAACAGGCCTTGACTTGTGGCATGATGATTTCAATATGTTTCATAATCTGTCTCCTGATTCGGTTTGAATGTGGCTAGGGGTTATTCATCCTCGCGAAGAGGTTTCAGTGCATTCCCCCAGGCGATAATCTGTGCAAGCATGTTGTTGACGGTTTTTTCGTGTCTCGGATTGGGCTTGAATTCGGTCAGTTTTTCGAAGTCTTCAAAAAGCGACAGCATGACTTCTGCCCTGACGTCGGCGACCATTATCGCCCCCATCAGGATGCGAAGCTGCTCGATGGCACGGATGGCTCCCATCGAACCATACCCGACGAATCCGGCCGATTTGTTGTTCCATTCGAAAAACAGGTAATCAATCGCGTTTTTCAGTGAGGCGGGAGGGGAATGGTTATATTCGGGGGTGACGAATACAAAACCGTCGAACGAGTCGATCTTTTCCGACCATTTCTTCGTGTGGGCCTGCGTATACTGGCCTGTTGAAGCAGGTTGGGGTTCGTCGAGGAGAGGCAGGTTATAGTCCTTGATATCCACCAGTTCCACTTCGATGTCCGTGCGTTGTCTGGCGATTTCATAGATCCATTTCGCTACCGCTTCCCCATTGCGGCCAGGGCGGGTACTTCCGATAATGACGGCTAGCCTGAACATGTTGCACACCTTTCTTCCTGTTAAAAGAAACGGTTTTTCAACCATACTGTCATTAGCGTATTTCTTTTTTTTGGACGACTGTTTCAGTTTTCGCAAATGTAGGCCAGAATTATCCGATAATAGTCGTGTTAAACGTTTTGATCTTTTCCCGTTCATTTACAGGAGGAAACATGCAGGATAAAAAGATGCCGTTCAGACAGAAACTGGGTGCTGTGCTGATGATGGCGGCGTTCGGTTTTTGTGCCAGTGTCATGGCCCAGACGTCGCAGGCAGTCCCTGAAGCGGCTGCGGCGCAGAATGCCGTTGCCGGTGACCAGAATCCCGCTGGACAAGTGGCGGCAGTTCCGGAACAGCCGGTCAAGCCGCAGCCTCCTGCCATGGTCAGGACACAGGCTCCGGGTTTTTACCGGACGATGGTGGGGCAGTTTGAAGTGACGGCACTTTTTGACGGCATTTTCGAATTTCATCCTGAATTGCTGAAAAATGCCAGCAAAGAGGAAATCGACAAGGCACTGGCGCACCATTACGGCAAGGCAAGCGGTATCCAGACGGCAGTCAATGCATACCTGATCAATACGGGCGAGCATCTGGTGCTGGTTGATGCCGGAGCCGGGCAGCTTTTTTCCGAGGACAAGCAGGGCCGCATTATGGAAAACCTGAAAGCGGCAGGATATCAGCCTGAACAGGTCGATACGGTCGTGATGACCCATCTGCATGGCGATCATACCGGAGGCCTGACGAACAAGGAAGGAAGTCTCCTGTTCCCGAATGCGACGGTATATGCCAACAAGGTCGAAAACGAATACTGGCTGTCTGAAAAAGTGGCCGCTGCCGCCCCGCCGGAACGCCAGATGTTTTTCAAGATGGCCCGTGAATCGGCCGTCCCCTATCTTTCTGCCGAAAAATGGAAAGCGGTCGAGGCAGGAAGTGAAATCGTTCCCGGTATCAAGGCGGTCGCCGCTTATGGGCATACGCCGGGACATACGGCTTTTCAGGTCACATCTGACGGCCAGCAGTTGCTGATCTGGGGCGATATCATCCACAGTCATGCGGTCCAGTTCAATCGTCCTGACGTGGCAATAGAATTCGATTCCGATGCCAGGGAGGCCGTCAAGACACGGCAGAGCCTGTTGAAAGAAGTTGCCGACAAGGGTGAACTGGTCGCAGGGATGCACCTGCCTTTCCCGGGACTCGGCTACGTGAGGGCTGAAGGCAATAACAGGTATACCTGGGTTCCGGTTGAATACACGCCGATCAAATGAACTCCAAGAAATGAAAAAATCCTGCCGGAAGCGAAAACGGCAGGATTTTTCTTGGGCTGGTATCTTCAACCGCCCTGAACGACGGATTTTCTGAACCGGGCGAGTGCTGCAAAGAAGAAGACTGTCCCGATAAGCGCCATAGCCAGGAATTCCGGCCAGACGATACTGAAACCGGCTCCCCTGTAGAGGATGGATTGGGCAAGCCGGACGAAATAGGTCGTCGGCGCGAATTGCATCACGTTCTGGACCCACACAGGCATACTTTCCTGTGGTGTCGTGCCGCCTGAGAGCATTTGCAACGGGATGATCGTCAGGAAAATCAACAGGCCGAGCTGGGGCATCGAACGCGCAAGCGTACCCAGGAAGATGCCGATCGACGCCGCCGAAAACAGGTAGACGGCCGCCGCGGCAATGAACAGGGCAATTGACCCGGCAATCGGGACGCCCAGCGCAAGCTTGATCACGAAGATGAGCGCGAAAGAAGCGCCTATCAGCACGGCCAGCCCGTTTGCCCAGATTTTGGAAATCATGATTTCCGTGGCACCCAGCGGCATCGCAAGCAAATGTTCGAGTGTCCCGTGTTCCCGCTCCCGGATATAGGCTGCCCCGACGAGAATGATCGTCAGCATGTTGACGTTATTGATGACTTCCATGACGCCGCCGAACCAGAAACCGGTCAGGTTGGGGTTGAAGCGGACATGCGTGACCAGCTCGATGGGCTGCGCCGCTGACGTGTCCGTCGTCCTGTTCAGGTATTCGGCAATCTCCCGCTCGAAAATGCTTTGTATGTAACCGGACCCGATAAAGGCCTGGCTCATCACGGTTGCGTCGATATTCAGCTGTATTTTGGGATTTCTGCCTGCCTGCTGGTCTTTCTGGAAGCTTGGCGGGATGATGATGGCGAAAGAATAGTAGCCTCGATCCAGCGCTTCATCCATGTCCTTTAAGGCAATGACGTCCGGCTTTTTGAAAAAAGGCTGGGTCAG
>JAEYIG010000160.1 GCA_023409175.1 Pseudomonadota bacterium | reverse complement strand
CCCAGAACTTGTGTGCATCGCTGTGACAGGTTGTGGGCATTCCATTGTGCTGTCGCCTTGCCGTTATGCATGAGCGTGAACCGTATGCCGGGTTGGGCCAGGGCGATTCGCCGGACGATTTCTGCACAGTGCCCGTATTCGGTTTGTTCGGACTTCAGGAATTTTCGGCGTGCAGGGGTATTGGAGTAAAGCTCATGGACGTCGACCGTCGTACCGAAACTTCCGGAGCAGGGAGTGAGGGTCCCGCTCGGGTCGTTCCCTTTCATTTGCCATGCATGGGGTTCATCGGCCGTTCTGGACTGCAAGGTGAGGTCGGCGACGGAGGCGATTGACGCCAGCGCTTCGCCACGGAACCCCAGCGTACCGACGTTTTCCAGATCGTTCAAGGATGCGATTTTGGAGGTGGCATGACGGGTCAGCGCCAGCCGGAGCTGGTCGGGGGGGATACCGCAGCCATTGTCGATGATGGCTATCCGTTTGATGCCGCCGTTTTCGAGCCGGATTTCAATTTGGGTGGCTCCTGCGTCGACGGCGTTTTCAAGCAGTTCCTTGACGACGGCCGAGGGCCTTTCGACCACTTCGCCAGCGGCGATCTGTGAAATCAGCGTGTCGGAGAGCAACTGGATCGACGAGGTCCGGCTTATGGGTTCGGTTTGTGCGGTATCGTTTGTCATGACAGGAATTATAAAGTATTCACTGGAGAATGAAGCGAAATAACGTTTGGCAATAAGGCAGCAAATGGATGCGGAATCAGACCTCCTGTCCTGTATAACATCCCACAGTTTTCTTCTGAACGTTTTTCCGGATGCTTCTGCTCAAAAAATACTCAGAAATATTGTTACATTTTCATTTGCCGGACATACTTTTCTTCTATACTTCACAGTTACGATTTCAACTTTTCTTTCTTTTTCTGGCCTGTCATGGACATCATGCAATTTCTCGACATCATCCTGCATGTCGATAAGGTGTTGGGAACGATTATTGCGCAATACGGCACATGGGTTTACGTGCTGCTGTTTGCGATCATTTTTTGCGAGACGGGGCTGGTTGTTGCACCTTTCCTGCCGGGGGATACCTTGCTGTTTATCGGCGGCGCTTTTTGTGCGACCGGTGCCATGAGCGTGGAATTGCTCATTATCCTGCTGATCATCGCTGCGGTGACTGGCGACAATCTGAATTACTTTATCGGTCGAAAGATCGGCAGGGCGGTCTTTACGAAGAACTACAAGTGGATCGATAAAAAGGCCTTGATGCTGACACAGACTTTTTTTGAAAAACACGGTGGAAAAACGATCACGATGTGCCGTTTTGTGCCGCTTGTCAGGACGTTTGCGCCGTTTGTCGCCGGTGTTTCCGAAATGCATCTGGTAAAATTCCAGTTTTACAATGTCATCGGTGCGGTTGTATGGGTCGTCGGCCTTGTTCTCGGAGGATATTTTTTCGGTAACATTCCGATTATCCGGGATCATCTGAATACGATTGTACTGATCGGTATTGGCGCGGCAGTCGTGCCACTGCTACTTGGTGGCCTCTGGAAGTTTTACAAGAAGACTGTTCGCTCCAGTTGAATGGATGGATTATGCGTATTTCAAGTAAGGTTCTTGTTCTTTTTTCGTTTGTGTTGTTGGCGGCCTGTTCGAAACCCCGCCAGATCGCCATTAATGGCGCACCCCTGAATCAGCCTTCGGAGACGGCGATCGTTCAGGAGGGTTCCCTGTTTTTCCGTGGCCTGGACGGAAAGCACATTGATATTGCCGATACGCCGAACCCATACGAGAATGTCGTTTATGTCGTGACGGCAGGAAAACATGTTATCGGCGCCATGAATATCCAGGGTGGCCATATCGTTTACCCTGAAGACTTGCGCTGTTACAAGATCGAGGCCGATCTGCAAGCCGGAGTGGAATACATGATCGCAGAAGACAAGGATAACCAGGTCGCTTATGTGAAGCGCAAGGATAACGATGAGCGGATCGCTGTCGCCAAACCTTTTGACAAGCAGACCGCTTATAGTGGCGGATGTAACTGGAAGTAATGAGCGTTGTCATTCAAAGGGCGGATGAGCCGAAATTGCGTGACCTGATCCGGCTGACACGGCAATTCTGGGATGAAGTGGCTTTTTGTGCCGGCCTGACCGGTTTTGCGGCCGACGGGGAAAAAATCGGGGAAGAGCTGCGCGAGTTTCTGGATATGCCCGATTATGCCGTATTGATGGCGACGACGCCCAAAGGCCATCCGTTGGGGTTCGTTTCCGTTTTCCAGATGCCGGTGCAGTTACGGGAAGAACCTTACGCCATTCTCGACAAGTTGTATGTCCATCCGGATTACCGGCGAAGGAAGATCGGCCATCAACTGGTGGAAGAGGCGAAAGTTTTCGCACGGTCTCGCAAGTGCAAGCGCATGCAATCGACCCTCTCGGCTTATTTTCCCTTGCCGGAGGCAGTCGCTTTTTTCAAGGCGGAACGTTTTTATGAAACGGGTGGCCGCAAACATAAAGTGGCCATCTGACGTTTACCCGTTTAAAAAAAGCCATCATGTCGTTTTCATGATGGCTTTTGTTTCAGGAGGGTTAACCGGTCAGTTGGCTACGCGGATGTTCCTGAATTGCCAGGGATCACTCATATCGACGTCTTCTTCAAATGGCCAGTTCCGGTTTTCGAGTGGTGTCCATTTTCCGTATGAACCGACGACTTCACCGAGGAACGGACGGGCGATTTCAAGCATGCGTTCATGGTCGATGTCGTCCGGTTCGATGACGCCCATGGCCGGGTTTTCGATGGCCCAGACGACACCGGCAAGGACACCGGCCGCGACCTGCA
>JAEYIG010000132.1 GCA_023409175.1 Pseudomonadota bacterium | reverse complement strand
TGTTGGCTATCCGGTGTTCCCTGAAGTCCTGCGCCCCACCCCGATGCGCCAGCCAGCGCATGATGACTTTGTTATTGCCAATGACCTGCTGTCGGTAAATCCCCAGATTCTGACGTTTCTTGTTCGGTCCCTGCGTGACCACAAGCCCCCATGTAATCAATGGCCCGGCATCGGCAGGCCAGCATGTCTGAACCGGTAATGAGTGCAAATCGACGTTTTTGCCTTCCAGGATAACTTCCTGACATGGGCCATTTTTCTGTTCTTTCGGCCGCATATCCATCAGGGATTTCAGCATTGGGCCCAACCCGAATATGTCGGAGAATTTTTCAGGTTGTTGCGGTTCTTTCAGGGAAGCCAGAAATTGCCCCATGCGTCTCAAATCATCCAATGTTTCGCCGCCCATCGCCAGGGCAACACGACGGGTCGTTCCGAAAAGGTTAGTCAGAACCGGCATGGAATACCCGGCAGGATTCTTGAATAACAGGGCGGGCCCACCCTGATGAAGCACCCGACGCGACACCTCAGTCATTTCAAGCTTTGGTGATACGGAAACAACAATTTCCTTCAGTTCACCATCGTTTCCAAGTTGTCCGGCGAAGTCCCGCAAGTCACGATATTTCATTTATTTTTCTCTTGATTGTTGCCAGTGTTTCCAGCCTTCAAATATTTCATAAATATTTGATTTTTAATAACTATATTCCATTTCCCAGCTTTTTGTATATAATTAAAATGAATACAAATTGATTTCTTTATAATTGACTTGATATAAAACCACACATAAAATGCGCCCAGTTTCTTAACAAAATGTTTTTCAAAACCAAATATACCATTCAATAAATTGATGGTCGTCATTGCATATCGGAAACAGACTGAATTCGATAATGACACATCAAGAACTCTCAGGTAGGCAAAGAGCCTTTTTTGTAGTTTACCGGTTGCGAAGCTCAACCTCTCAAGAAAACTGCAACTCCATTGAGTTCATTCGTTTAATGTCCACAAGACATAAACGGAAATAATTCGGAAAAACGATGCCAGCAAACAGAAGAAACCCTCTTTTGTTTTGTTCGTTTTGACACCGTTTGATATCCGGGGGAGTTTTCATGTTTCAAGATTTTTTTAAAAATTTGCATTTTCGGAATTTGAAAGTAGCAGTACACAATATAGTCGGCCAGAAAAAACTGTTCATTCAGAGCCATCCAAGAATGTGGATGTTTTTCGCCAGCCTGACGCTCGTTTTCATTACCCTTTTGTGCGTCAAGCCGGAGTTCGTCAAAGGTGTTGGTGAATCCCTGCCAATTAATGAAGCCCATGCATCCAATGCTCCCGTGACTGCCGAAAAGGCAAACTGGATAAAAACGGACGTATTGACTGCACAGCAGAAAGAAGAACACACCAAACTGGATGAACTGAAGCAAAAACAACGCGTTGCTTCCTGGATTTCCAAACGGTACAAGATCGCCAACAAGGCATCCAATCTTTTTGTGACGACCGCTTATAAAACCGCTTTCGACATCGACCTGGATCCCCATCTGATTCTGGCTGTCATGGCAATTGAATCGCGTTTCAACCCATATGCCGAGAGTTCCGTGGGCGCACAGGGTCTGATGCAGGTTATGGCCAAAATCCATGCCGACAAGTTCGAGGACCATGGCGGCGTTCAGTATGCCCTCGATCCAGTCGTCAACATCAAGGTCGGTTCCAGGATCCTGAAGGAGTATGTCCGACAGACCGGCAGTGTCGAGCGCGCCCTGAAAACTTACGTCGGCGCGGCCCAGATGAGCCATGACGGGGGATATGGGAACAAGGTCATTTCAGAATACAAGATGCTGAAGGCTGTAGCCAGCGGCTCGAAAGTATCGACTCTCGCTCAGGCAAAATCGGCAGATAAACGTTCCGCACGCCAGCGCAAGGTCATCAATGCACGTGCATTAACCGCTCAGGAAAGACGGGAACAACGTATTCATGACAATCCGGGATTGCTTTAAGGCCCTTCCCCGGAACATCAAATTGTCATCGGGTCGACTTCGACATGCCAGCGAACGCCGGTCTTGATATTCCTCAAGACCGGCAACCATTCTTTAAGTATCCCCTGCAATCTTGCCCTTGAGGTCGATTCAATCAGCAATTGCGCCCGTTCGACATTGGCAATCCGCATCATTGCCATCGGTATGGGCTGATTGATAATGAGCGCATCGGGCTCAGGGATCAATCCTGCTGCCTGTTGCAGAAAATCCAGGGCCACTTCCACTTTTCTTGCCTCTGCCAGAAGCAGAACCTGAAAACCGAATGGTGGCAAGCCCGCATTTTGCCGCTCCATCAACAACTCGGAAACATAATTCACGTAATTATGCGTTAACGCTGCCTGATATAAAGGATGCATGGGATAACGGGTCTGGATAAGCACTTCGCTCCGATTGCCATTTTCAGATATGCCCCCTCTCCCCGCCCTGCCGGCAACTTGCATGAGCTGCGAAAACAGTCTTTCGCCTGCCCGGTAATCGTGCGAAAAAAGGGCGGTATCCGGGTTCAGCACTCCAACAAGAGTCATATTCTGGAAATCATGTCCTTTCGATATCATCTGGGTACCAATGACGATATCAATCTCCCCTTTGTGAACCTGCTCGAGTGCCGATTCAAGACTCCCTTTCTTTCGTGTGGAATCGGCATCGATACGCAAGATCCGTGCCTCGGGAAAATAAGCGCCCAGACCTTCTTCAATCCGTTGCGTTCCCCTGCCCAGCGTCTGCAAATCGGCATTTCCGCAATCAGGGCAAACCCGTGGAATAGCGCGTTCCAGTCCGCAATGATGACAGCGCAACAAACGATGGGACTTGTGATAAACCATGTAGGCGGTACACCGTTCACAGGTACTTATCCACCCACAGGCCTCACAGGTGATCACAGGTGCATATCCACGCCGGTTCAAAAAGAGAAGTGACTGCTCACTCTTTTCCAGTCGCCGTTTTATCGCATTGATCAGCGATTGTGAAAAACCGTTCTGCAGAGGTTCCGCTGTCGTGTCGATCAATCTTATCGACGGCAAAACGGCATCTTTTACTGCCCGCTCCATCAATTCAAGCTTGGCATAACGCCCGGTCAATACATGTTGCCAGCTTTCCAGAGATGGCGTTGCCGATCCCAGTACGACTGGAATACCCAACTGGTTCGCACGCCAGACAGCCAGGTCACGTGCGGAATAACGCAAGCCTTCCTGTTGCTTGTATGACGGATCATGCTCTTCGTCGACGACGATAAGCCCCAGAGAGGGCATCGACGCCAGAATCGCCAGACGGGTACCCAAAACAATACGTGCCTGTCCGATATGGATCTGCAACCAGTTCTTCAGCCGCTCGCTTTCCGTCAATCGGCTGTGCAGGGTGGCAATCGCAATGTCCGGGAAACGGGTCCTGACCGATATTTCAAGTTGAGGTGTCAGATTGATTTCCGGCACCATGATCAATACCTGCATTTCCTCTGACTGAGCCAGCTTTTCTTCAATGGCCTGAAGATAGATTTCCGTTTTCCCGCTCCCCGTCACGCCATACAAGACGAACGGTTTGAAACCATGCGTCTGTACTATGGCCGAAACCGCGTCCTGTTGCGCCTGAAGGAGGCGTGGCTTTTCACCTCTGTCTGTATTGGTCTCATTTATTGGCTGTGCGATTGCCCTGGCGGCACGTTTCAAGGCAAGTTTTTTGTTGGCCCGGATATTTTTCGGGATGGATGGCAGGGCAACCTCTCCTACCGGGCGCTGGTAATAACCTGCCGCAAAACAGCACAGCTCGATCCAGTCAGCACGTAAAGGCGGAATTTCCTTTATGACAGAAAGCACGTCTTTCAGCTTGCTATCGTCAACGTGAGTGTCTTCCTTTATCTCGACAATAAGCCCCACTTCTTCCCGGCGCCCAAAAGGAACAACGACAAGCTGTCCTATTACCGGAGCAGGGAAATCTTCCCTTCCAACCGGGTATCGATAGTCAAAATAAAAGTCAAGTGGTGTATCGAGAACAACTTGAACAATCAGATGGTGCATCAACTTAATGTAAACCCTGCAGAGTGTAGCTAAGCTTTGAATTTGTAAGAGCTTTTTCACCTATCCACAAAGTCTGTGGATAACATTGTGGAAAATGAGGTATTGACACCTGATTACCCTAGTATTGATGCGCCTTCCAATAGATTGCTCATCCTAAGCGCAAAAAAAATATCTTTCAAAATCAATAACTTAAAAATTGATAAAAAATAATGAAAAAATATTATTCTTTTTCTTTATTTCTTAATTTTGTGCATAACTAGACTTTTTCTCAAAAAAAACATTGACATTTCTCATCGTCTTTAAAGCACAGTTCAACTTCTTATTTATTAAGGTTTTATAGCATGCCTCCACAAAAAAAGAGTGCTTTCGCACTCCCTTTCTGCTTCATACCCCCATACTTTGCAAAATATCGGCCAGCTGACGGACCAGGCCGCCGACATGCGGATGTTTCACTTCAAACTTGACGGCGATTCGTCTTGCATCGCGATCAAGTGCCGCCAGATCGCTTTGAGCATTTTCATTCTTTACAGCCATCATTTTCCGGATATTATCGTTCAGCTCCCGGTATTCCTGTTTCAGGGCAGGATCCATCCCATCTGTCGAAGAGATATGTTGCTGGATCTGGTCGAGTGTATCATTCAATTTTTGCATAACGACATCTCCTTTCATTGTTAAGCACATCTTTTATTCTAATTGACTCAGCCGGTTTTCAAAAAGTTGTCCCGATGCACATCTTGACTCACATCATGGACTCTCAACATTAATGATGGCACCCTGTTTTTATCATTGACAATGGAGGTTTCTATGTACAGAAAAATTCTGGTACCGAGTGACGGTACTGTCCTTTCCGAAAAAGCCATCCTGGCAGCCATACAGTTTGCCTCGGAGCATCCGGGATGCAAAATTGTCGGCCTTTCTGTTGCGGAACCCCTTTCTTTCAATCAGATCGAAGCGTTGACCAAATCCACTGAATCCGATTACCTGCTGCGTGAACAGCTGTCTGCCCAGTCCAGGGTCAAACGGATTGCGGAAATGGCTGAAGAAGCCAACGTCCCCTGTGAAACCGTCGTTGCCCAATCGACAAAACCGAATGAAGAGATTGTCCGCATCGCCGATGAACACGATTGCGATTGCATTTTCATGGCTTCCCATGGCCGAAAGGGACTGAACAAACTCTTCATCGGCAGTGAAACCCAGAAGGTGCTCGCAACCGCGCACGTACCGGTTCTGGTTTACCGCTAAGACATTACGGTCTAGTTCGCCGGTTTTCCGTCTGGCTGTTTGGGTAACAGCAGCCAGACTTTCAATTTCTGTTTCATCTTGCCTGCCTGCTCACCGGCTTCATTCCCGAATCCCCAGAAATAATCTGCGCGTACCGCCCCTCTGATCGCACCGCCGGTATCCTGCGCCATCACCAGTTTCTGAAGGGGTGTCGAACTATAAGGCCGGGTCGTATCGATAAAGACGGGCGTACCCAATGGGACAAAACGCGGATCCACTGCGATGGAACGTTCCGGCGTCAGGGGAACGCCTTGCGCACCGTTAGGGCCTATGCTGGCATCACTGATTTTTTCTTCCCGGAAAAAGACGACACTCGGATTGGAATCGAGTACCTCACGAAAACGTCCTGGATTGTTCTTGAGCCATTTCTTGATCTGCTGTGCAGATGCCTGACCGGGTTTCAGTTCACCCTTGTCGATGAGATAACGCCCGATGGAACGATAAGGCCGACCGTTCTGGTTCGCATAAGCGACGCGAATGGTTTCGCCCGATTCCGGCAGATAAACACGGCCTGACCCCTGTATTTCCAGGAAGAAGGCATCCAGCGCATCATCAACCCAGACGATTTCCTGTCCCGCCAATTTGTTCGATTTCTCCAGATCGGCCCGGTCGTCATAGGGTACGACTCTTTTCCCTTCCAGTTTTCCGCGGAGCCGGAGACCTTTCAGTTGAGGATAGGCACTTGCGAGATCGATGGTCAGAAGATCAGCCGGTTCACGATAGAGTGCCGTCTGATAATTTCCTTTTCGGGTCCGGTTGCCTTTTAACAAGGGTTCATAATACCCGGTAGCCATTCCGGTTTCAGAACCATTTTCACCGACAACCTGATAGGGAATGAAGTTCGATTCAAAAAAATGCCTGACCGCAAGACCATCGTTCTGGTCGATCGAACGGGCATCCTGGCAGATGTCGCGCCATTGTTCCTTTTTGCCCAGAGCCCGGCAGGAATTCATGAAAGCAGGCCAAACCTGGCGGACATCATCATCATTCCACCCGGGAAGATCAGAAAAAGCCACCTGATGTCTCCCTTCCGTCAATACGGTCTCGGGCGTTTCCGGCGTCGCTGGCGGTGTCGTGGTACAGGAAGCGAGCAAAAGGGAAAGACATCCCGGAATGAGAAAAGGAAAAAGACGTTTAAAAGACATGATAGTTACCCGCTTTGCTTATTCAATCAGAACAGCGATCTCTCCAGGAGATCGTAACGCACTCCATTATAGGTAAATAAAACGGGCAAGACATTCTTTTCACTCTAAAACATCAAACTAAATCCTTCTCAGTGAAGCGTCCTTGGCAATGACAGCAAAAACTCAGGCACCTGTACATTGAACTGTTCGCCTTGTTCCGTCACACAAAGAAACTCGCCCTGCATTGACCCCTGCGGAGTCGCCAGTGAAGTGCCACTGGTATATTCGAATTCTTCCCCGGGCTTGAGCAAAGGTTGCCGGCCAACGACACCAAGCCCACGGATTTCCTCAATATGGTTATTGGCATCCGTTATGATCCAGTGTCTTGCGATCAGTTGTGCACCGACCTGCCCTTTATTTTTTATGGTTACGGAATAGGTAAAGACGTAACTGTCCCGATCAGGGGCGGACTGATCGTCTATATATCTTGTCGTCACCGAGACGTCGATTAAATCAGAACTCATCCCAACCCTCTTATTTGATAAATGAAGTTTATTATTGATTGATACAAAAACCCTGAATTTGCGACTAACCAAAGTTCTTTGTGAATCAACCGGTATAAAATAAAACTTTCTGAAATTGATTTTTATATTTCCATGACACAATACCGCATTGCACCCAGCATCCTTTCCGCCGACTTTGCCCAATTGGGCAATGAAGTCAGAAACGTCGTCAAGGCCGGCGCCGACATGATCCATTTTGACGTAATGGATAATCATTACGTTCCGAATCTGACGATGGGCCCCATGGTTTGCGCTGCAATCCGCCCTCATGTCGATGTCCCGATCGACGTCCATCTGATGGTCAAGCCTGTCGACCGGATCATTCCCGATTTTGCCAAGGCAGGGGCGAATATCATTTCGTTTCATCCAGAAGCATCAGAACATATTGATCGCACTTTGCAGTTGATTCACGACAATGGTTGTAAGGCAGGGCTGGTATTTAACCCGGCGACCCCACTGGATTATCTGCTTCACGTCATGGACAAACTCGACCTGATCCTCATCATGTCGGTCAATCCCGGATTCGGAGGCCAGTCGTTCATCCCGCATGCTCTGAAAAAAATCGAAACCGTCCGGGCCATGATCGACGACTCCGGACGCCAGATCATGCTGGAAGTCGATGGCGGCGTTAAAGTGGACAATATCGCTGAAATAGCACGTGCAGGTGCCGATACATTCGTTGCCGGTTCCGCCATTTTCAACAAGCCGGATTATGAGCTTGTCATCAAGGAAATGAGAGAACAGCTGGCCTCAGTCACTCCCCGTTTGAGCTAAAACCATGACAGCCATATCAGAAAAAAATCCATTGAAAGACATCCGTGTCGTCATTCTCGATCTGGACGGCACGATGATCGACTCGGTTCCCGACCTGGACGTTGCCTTGAACGGGATGCTTAAGGAACTGACGTTACCGCCAGTCGAAGTGGCATCCATCAGGATGTTTGTCGGTCGCGGCACACAGAATCTCGTCAGAAGCACCCTGTCGGTTCATCTGGAATCCGATGAAGTCGAAAAAACGATGGATATCGCCATGACGCTGTTTTACAAATATTACCGGATCGTCAATGGCGAACACAGCACGGTGTTTCCCGGAGTCAGGGAAGGATTGGAGGCCATGAAAGAAAAACGGCTCAACATTGCCTGTGTGACCAACAAGCCTTCAATATTCACCGAACCACTGCTGGCAAAAAACGGGCTCTACTCCTATTTCAACCTGATTTACTGCTCGGATACATTCCTCGTCAAGAAACCCGATCCGTTCCCAATGCAGATGGCCTGCAAAAAATTCGGTTTTCCGACGGCCCGGGCTGTCGCAATAGGAGACTCCGTAAACGACGCACAGGCAGCCAGGGCGGCAGGATGTTCGCTATTTATGGTTCCATATGGTTATAATTATGGAAAACCTGTGGGTGAAATGAATCCGGATGCCACGGTATCCAGTTTGCTGCAAGCAGCCAACCTTATTTCCTGAAAGTTTTTATTGATCATGCTTCTCATCAAAAAACCTGTGTTTTCACAAGCCACTCTGATCTCCGGAGGGTTGTGGCGACGCTGGCAAACTTTATCCATATAAAACAAGTTTGCGGCCGTTCACTTCCATCGGCCTGTTTTTTGAACACTTTCGCGTTTTCGCGAACCGGAGAACATCATGACTGAACTCGAATTCAAAGCGCTGGCCAACCAGGGCTATAACCGTATTCCTTTGATTGTCGAAGCCATTGCGGACCTCGATACCCCATTATCCCTTTACCTGAAACTGACCCAGCAGAACAATGGCGGCAAGAACTCGTTTCTGCTCGAATCTGTCGTTGGCGGAGAACGTTTCGGACGCTACTCATTCATAGGCCTTCCTGCCTCTACGGTACTTCGCGCCCAGGGCATGAAAACGGAAGTCGTCAAAAACGACAGGGTCATTGAAGTGAACGAAGGCAACCCGCTTGATTTCATTGCCGAATACCAGTCCCGATTCAAGGTGGCGATCCGTCCCGGTTTGCCCCGTTTCTGTGGCGGTCTGGCCGGTTATTTCGGATATGACACGATCCGTTACATTGAACCGCGCCTTAAGGATAGCGCCCCTGAAGACGATCTGGGCTTTCCGGACATTCAGTTATTGTTGACTGAAGAACTGGCCGTTATCGACAATCTTTCCGGCAAGCTTTATCTGATCGTTTATGCCGACCCTACCCGGCCTGAAGCTTTTTCGCAGGCAAAACAGCGTCTGCGTGAATTACGTGCCATGCTGGACAAGCCGGCCATCGCCCCTGCCATGGACGGAAGCGAACGCACTGAAGTGATCCGTGACTTCAAAAAAGAGGATTTTCTGGCGGCCGTCGAAAAAACGAAGGATTACATCGCCAATGGTGACTGCATGCAGGTTGTGCTTGCCCAGCGTCTGAAGAAACCGTTTACCGATTCGCCTCTTTCCCTGTACCGTTCTCTGAGAGCGCTGAATCCTTCGCCCTATCTTTATTATTACCATTTCGACGATCAGTACATTATCGGCTCGTCCCCTGAAATTCTCGTCAGGCAGGAAAATGTCCCTGAAGGCAGGAAAGTCATTGTCAGGCCGCTGGCCGGAACCCGGCCTCGCGGGGCGACACCGGAAAAAGACACGCAGCTGGCTTCCGAATTGCTGTCCGATACGAAAGAGATCGCCGAACACGTCATGCTGATCGATTTGGCCCGAAACGACATCGGGCGTATCGCAACCATTGGCAGCGTCAAGGTTACTGAAAAAATGGCGATCGAGAAATATTCCCATGTCCAGCATATCGTGTCGAATGTCGAAGGACTGTTGAAACCGGGCCTGACGAATCTCGACGTCCTGAAAGCGACTTTCCCTGCGGGTACCCTGTCTGGCGCTCCAAAAGTCAGGGCGATGGAAATCATTGATGAAATGGAACCCGTCAAACGGGGCATTTACGGGGGCGCATGTGGATACCTTTCCTTCGGCGGTGAAATGGATCTGGCGATAGCGATCAGAACTGGCGTCATCTACAAGGATATGCTCTATGTTGGGGCCGGTGCAGGGATCGTAGCGGACTCCTCTCCTGAATCGGAACTGCAGGAAACGGAAAACAAGGCAAGAGCCGTCATTCGGGCTGCCGAACAGGTTCAGGATGGAATGGATGACAGTTCGCTACAATAAAGAGATCAACCTTTTTAACGAAATGGAGCCGAGGTGGGAAAAAACAAAGCTGCCGATTTTTTGAAAACCCCACTGGCTCCTGAATCGCTGGCGTTCCGATTACTGGGAGCAGCGCATGCCGTCAAACGGGTCGATGAAGGACAGTCCCTGCCGTTCGCACTGGCACACGTTTTCGCTCATCCGAAAATAGATAGCGCCACACGCGGTGCGATTCAGGATATCGCTTACCATACGGAAAGGAAACTCGGACTTGCCCAATATCTCATCGGGGAATTGACCCGGCTGCCGCCCACTCCCCCTCTTCTGAAGTCGCTTCTCGCCTGTTCACTTGCCCTTCTTGTCGCCGACAGTGAAGAGGCCGGGCTGAAATATGAACCATACACTACGGTCGATCAGGCCGTTGAGGCGGCATCGTCCGATCCGTCACTTGTGAAGGCAAAAGGGCTTGTCAATGCCGTACTGCGACGTTTCTTGCGTGAAAAAGAAGGATGGGTTGAAAAATCAGACAAGACATTAAGCGCAAAATGGAATTATCCCGAATGGTGGATTCAGGAAGTGAAAAGGACTTATCCGGAAAAATGGGAATGCATTTTGCAAACCGGCAATACCCTTCCTCCATTGACATTGCGCGTTAACGCCAGAAAAACGACAATCCCACGCTATTTGGCCGATCTTGAAGCAGCCGGGCTGTCGGCTTCGGCAGTCGGCCCTTATGCCATCCGTCTGGACAATCCCCTTCCGGTTCATCGCATTCCCGGCTTTGCTGAGGGATTGGTTTCCGTTCAGGACGCTGCGGCGCAATTGGCTGCGCCTCTGCTGGATCTGCGCGACGGCATGCGCGTACTGGATGCATGTGCTGCGCCGGGGGGTAAATCGGGTCATATGCTTGAAATGGCCGATATTGATTTGGTAGCACTCGATAATGAACCGGACCGGCTGAAAAAAATTGATGAAAACCTTGCCCGTCTCCAATTGCACGCGACAACCAAAGGAGGGGATGCAGCCCAAAAAAAATGGTGGGATGGCAAACCATTCGATTGCATTCTGGCTGACGTTCCCTGTACGGCATCAGGCATTATCAGACGTCACCCGGACATTCGCTGGCTGAGAAGGCCTCAGGATGCCGTGGAACTTGCCCGCATTTCCGGAAAAATTCTGGACAATTTGTGGCAATTATTGAAACCGGATGGAAAATTGTTATTGGTCACCTGCTCCGTCTGGCCAGTTGAATCCGAATTGCAGGCCGCTGCGTTTGCCAAAAGAAACAATGCCTTGAGACTTGAAGCGCCCGGACAACTGTTACCGACTTCAGAAAAACTGAAAGATCATGACGGTTTGTTTTATGCTTTGTTTAAAAAGCAATAACCGGATATCATATTAACTTCAAATACATATCTGAACGGATATCGTGATACGTCGACTTTCTCACTTTCTGCTTTGCTTTGCCATAGCGTTTCTGATCGTCAAACCGGCTTTTTCTGCCGCCAGTGACATACAGATCAATACGGCAAGGATCGAATATTCCGGAAAGACGTACAAACTGTCGACAAGTTTCTCCATGGACTTCAATCACAGCCTTGAAGAAACGCTTCTGCATGGCATCCCTTTATATTTCAAGACAGAAATCGAAATAATCCGTCCAAGAGCGTTCTGGTTTGATGACGTGCCTGTTTCGAAATCGAGAACGACCCGAATTTCATACAATGTATTGACGCGTCAATACAGCATTTCCATTCCCGGAACCCTGCAACGTAATTACAGTTCTCTCGATGATGCATTATCGGCGATCCGTTATCCACCCCGCTGGACGATAGCCGACAGTTCGGATCTGGAAGCGGGTGAAAAATATGACGTTGGCGTTAGGGTGATGCTGGATGTATCCCAATTGCCCAAGCCGTTTCAAATCAACGCGTTAAACAATCGCGACTGGAGACTGTCTTCCGACTGGAAGTGGTTTTCGTACAGGCCCTAAAAGACTTTAAAAGTGACCCGAGCATTACGTTATCTCTGGATCGTCGGTGGTGCCGTGATGAGCATTTTGCTCTTCCTCCTGGCTTCCGCATCAGAAAACACCGACTTTTTCGACAAGAATTATTCATGGCTGGTCGGCGTGAACATTCTTGTCGCTGCCGCGCTTCTGATCCTTGTCGTCTGGATGCTGATCCGCTTGTACAAGCGATACAAACGGGGGAAATTCGGTTCAAAACTGATGACAAAACTGGTCGTCCTGTTTGCCCTGATGGGCATTTTGCCCGGCGCAGTCATCTATATCGTCTCGGTCCAGTTCGTCTCCAGATCGATTGAATCCTGGTTCGACGTCCGGGTGGAATCCGCTCTGGATTCAGGCGTCAAACTTGGACAGGCCATTCTGGAATCCTCCAAGGAAGATCTTGACCTGCAAGCCAACAATCTGGCAAGCGAACTCGGCGGCTTGTCCACGACGGAACAAACGCTTCTTCTGTCCAGATTCCGCAACGACAAGGAAGGCATCGAAGCCAGCATCTTCAACAGCAAAGGCCAGCTTATCGCGACTTCCGGATCAGACCGTACGACGCTGATGCCCGAGTTGCCTACACCTGCCATGTTACGGCAAGTGCGAATGACCGCGCATTACTCGGCCATTGAAGGTGAAGTTGACGATCCGGCAACCGACGATAAGGAAGATACCCACCTGCTTATCCGGGTCATCACGCTGATACCAGACAGACACTATTCCCTTTCGCTCAAGAACGAGCCCTATTTCCTGCAACTGACGCAGAAAATGCCCGATAATGTAGCCAATAACGCCGAAGCACTCCGGGTTGCCTACAGCGAATATCAGGTCAGGTCCCTTTCTCGCTCAGGGCTGCGGAAAATTTATATTGTCACCTTGTCCCTGACGTTGCTGCTGGCCATCTTCGCTGCCATTGCCAGCGCATTCCAGATTGCGTCCAACCTGGCAAAACCCCTGTTGCTGCTGGCGCAAGGCACAAAAGCCGTATCGGAAGGAAACCTTTCTCCGCGTCCGATTGTTTCGGGTTCAGATGAACTGGGAACATTGACCCAATCATTCAATGCCATGACACGCCAACTCGCAGAAGCACAGGCGCTGGCCGAGAAAAGTCGTGCCGACCTCGAAGCGGCCAAGGCCTACCTTGAATCGGTTCTTGCCAACATGTCTGCCGGCGTGATCGTTTTAGACCACAATTTCAGGTTGATCGGCTGTAACGATGTCGTTTCCAGAATCCTCCGTCACGACCTGACCCCTTATGTCGGACAGGAACTGTCCGATGTAAAGGGATTGGAGACTTTTTCAACCGCACTGACAAAGGCATTCTCGGAATTTGCCGCGCAAACGGCTGGAAGTGCCAACCCGCAAAATCTGCACTGGCAAAAAGAGATCGAAATTCCACGCGAAAAAAAGGACGAAGCAAGCAGTGGAAGCAGTTCGACAAAAAACGAAAACGTCATCACTCTTCTGGCGCGAGGATCGTATCATTCCGTCAATAATGAAAACCGGTATATTGTCGTTTTCGATGATATTACGGACGTGATCTCCGCCCAACGTTCCATTGCATGGGGCGAAGTTGCCCGTCGGCTGGCTCATGAAATCAAGAATCCGTTGACACCGATCCAGCTTTCGGCCGAACGTCTCCAGATGAAACTGCAGGACAAGCTTGCCGAGCCCGACTCTGCCATCCTGCTGAAAAGTACCGATACCATTGTCAACCAGGTGACGGCGATGAAACAGATGGTCGACGATTTCAGAAATTTCGCAAAAACGCCCCCGGCCCTCCTGAAGCCACTGGATTTGAATGCCCTCGTTGAAGATATCGTCCATTTATATTCCGGCGACGATTCGCACGACATCATTCACACCAACCTCGCTCCGGATTTGCCGTACATAATGGGCGATGAAACCCAGTTAAGACAGGTTATTCACAATTTGCTGCAAAATGCGCAGGATGCGGTCAGTGAAGTCGAAAATACCGCGCAATATGTGCCCAGTATTGAATTAATAACCGAAAAAGTCCACTATCAGGACGCTTCCAACCAAATCTGCATTGCAGTTCGACTTTCTGTCATGGATAATGGGTCTGGTTTTGAAGAAAAAATACTGAGTCGTATTTTCGAACCTTATATAACCACCAAAGAACGTGGTACTGGCCTTGGCATGGCAATGGTCAAGAAAATCGTCGATGAGCATGGCGGCCGTGTCGACGTGCACAATCGGAAAGATACCAACGGAGCAAAAGTTTCAATTCTGCTTCTCCAACTCGCTTCGAAAGACAGTTCGGGTGATGGTGAATCGGAAAAGGGATAACAAATATTCAAGATCTAAAATATGGCAAATATCCTGGTTGTAGATGATGAAATGGGAATACGTGAACTTCTTTCGGAAATTCTCTCCGATGAGGGGCATGTTGTACAAACTGCAGAAAATGCCCAGCAGGCACGGGAGGCACGGGCGGCTGAAACGCCAGATCTCGTACTGCTCGATATCTGGATGCCGGATACGGATGGCGTTACCCTCCTGAAGGAATGGCAGCGGGATGGCAACCTGACGATGCCAGTCATTATGATGTCGGGACATGCGACCATTGATACGGCTGTTGAGGCAACGCGTATCGGAGCCATGAATTTCCTGGAAAAACCGATCGCCCTTCAGAAACTGTTGCAGGCGGTTCAGCAGGGATTGGCACGAAATCAGGAAAAGAACCGGATGATGGCGAGCCCGGTCGTACCATCCATTTCCGTTACCGAAATCCGTACGACAAGTACCGTCATCAACAATGCCCAGATGCAGGCACCGGCCTCCTCCGCCACCAGTAACTCATCTCTCATCAACACGTCACTTTTGTCCTTTGACCTGCCTTTGCGTGAAGCCCGTGACATGTTTGAAAGGATTTATTTCGAACATCATCTGGCTCAGGAAGGCGGCAGCATGACGCGTGTCGCAGAAAAAACCGGGCTGGAAAGAACGCATCTTTATCGCAAGTTAAAACAATTGGGAGTCGAGCCTGTCAAGGCGTCCAAAAAGAACAGCTAGTTGAAAGGATTACCGATGGAATACGTCAATCTGGGCTCAAGTGGCCTTAAAGTTTCACGCATCTGTCTGGGAATGATGACTTACGGATCGCCAAAATGGCGTCCCTGGGTCCTGGACAAGGCCGCTTCCCGTCCTTTCATTCGCAGGGCCGTCGAAGCCGGCATCAATTTTTTCGATACGGCCAACCTCTATTCCAACGGTCTCTCTGAAACACTGACAGGCAAACTGCTGAAGGAATATGCCAAACGCGAAGAAATCATTATCGCGACGAAGGTCTATTTTCACGTATCCGATGAAATAGGCGCCGATGCGGCTTCCGCCAGTTCAAAAAACATTCCACCAAATACCAGTGGCCTTTCCAGAAAACATATCTTTGCTGCCGTCGACGCTTCCCTGAAACGTCTGAATACGGATTATATCGATCTGTACCAGATTCATCGCTGGGACAATTCCACCCCGATTGAAGAAACGATGGAAGCCTTGAACGATCTGGTCAGATCGGGCAAAGTCCGATATATCGGCGCTTCCAGCATGTGGGCATGGCAGTTCGCCAAGGCACAGCAGATAGCAAAAGAACGCAACTGGTCGCGCTTTATTTCGATGCAGAACCATTACAACCTGGCGTACCGCGAAGAAGAAAGGGAAATGATCCCGCTTTGCAAGGATCAGGGTATCGGTTTGATTCCATGGAGCCCATTGGCTCGCGGTTTCCTGGCCGGCAACAGAAAACCCGACGACAAGGACGCCTCCAAAAACAACTCGGCAACGTCAAGAGCGAAAACCGATGAAATGGCATTGCGGGTCTTCTATTCAGATGCCGATTTCGACGTCGTCAACGCCCTGTCGAAAATCGCCAGGGAACGCGGGCTGTCCAATGCTCAGGTTGCCTATGCATGGTTGCTTCACAAAGGGGTTACGGCCCCGATTGTCGGCGCATCCAAACTCCATCAACTGGATGAAGCCATCTCGGCAACCACGATCAAACTGTCTGCAGACGAAATCAGGGAACTCGAAAAACCGTATCAGCCTCATCCGGTACTCGGACACCGTTAAATCGTCAGGATAAAAATAAAAAAGGAGGCTTTGCCTCCTTTTTTATTACCTTGAAATTGTACTGAATCATTCTGCCTTTTTGCTGGCAGCCGTTTTACGGGTTGATGTTTTCCTTGTCGTCGTTTTAGCTGTTGTTTTGGCAGTTGTTTTTTTCGAACTCACTTTGGCAGTCGACGTTTTGGCCTTAGCGGTTGTTGCCGTCGTCTTCCTTCTCGTGCCAGCCGCTTTTCCGGTGGATTCTTCGAATTTGAAACCGATTTTCCCATCCTTGCCCAAGGCAAGATAGGCCTTGAAAGGACGGTGCGTCCGCTGTGACACAAAAGCGGTCAAAAGATCGGTCTGGCCTTCTGTCAGCAGTTTTGTCATCTGTTCAGGCAATATTTCTTGCTGAAGGATAATCCGTCCACTCCTGAAATCACATGTTTTCGGTTTGGCAACGCTATGGTCACAAACATAGGACAATCCGGAATCATAGACATTCCCCTGACATTTCGGGCATTTTCCGACTGGAGTCTTTCCTGTAAAATCCGGCGCTTCGGCTTCTTCTTCCTTTGGCTGTCCAAAATCGAATTCCAGCTTGAAATTGTCCTTTTCGGTATCCGGAACGATTTTGAGAATCGCGGCAAAAGGCCTTCCCATTTTTGACCGGAATCCCTGCAACGGACCGATTTCCCCCTTTTGAAGCAACTCTTCGACTTCAGGAATGGAAAACTGTCTGCCACCCGGTGTTTTCGTCATGGAAAATTCACATTGCGTACAGGTAAACCGGCGATAGTTTTCCTTGATTTCACCCCCGCACTTCGGACAGCGCGTCTGTAAAGTCGCGTAATCGCCGGGAATGGTGTCCTCATCGTATTCCTTGGCGCGCTTGACGATCACCTGCGTCATCTGGGCGATCTGCTGCATGAATTCTTCCCGGCTGATCTGTCCCTTTTCCATCTGGGACAGTTTGAATTCCCATTCGCCGGTCAACTCAGGCAGCGTCAATTCCTTGACGCCAAGGCCTTTGAGCAAAGTCATCAGCTGGAAGGCTTTAGGAGTCGGGATCAGTTCCCGCCCTTCGCGCAAAAGATATTTTTCGGTCAGCAAACCCTCGATAATGGCAGCTCGTGTCGCCGGAGTACCCAACCCCTTGCCCTGCATGGCTTCCCGAAGCTCGTCCTCAACCAGTTTGCCTGCTCCTTCCATAGCGGAAAGCAGGGTCGCTTCTGTATATCTTGCAGGGGGTTTAGTTGCCAGTTCTTCGACAAGCACCTTGTCCGCCAGGACTTTTTCTCCTGGAGAAACA
The DNA here is from genome assembly GCA_023409175.1 of Pseudomonadota bacterium. Lineage (GTDB taxonomy): Bacteria > Pseudomonadota > Gammaproteobacteria > Burkholderiales > Burkholderiaceae_D > Oxalobacter. The sequence goes on along the minus strand of JAEYIG010000132.1, from coordinate 9,842 downwards.
GGCACCAGGATACGGTCGCTCTCGTTTTCCTTGCCTGTCGTTGCCATTTCCCGTCCATATATGGCAAGCCATCCAGGATTGGTCATGACGCGGCCTTCGCTCTTGAAACGATGGCCAGCCACTTCGGTGAAACGGGTCGTGACCAGAAATTCCGCAGCTGGGAAAAAGACGGCCATGAAACGCTTTGCGACGAGATCGTAAAGTTTCTGTTCAGGCTCTGACAGGTTTTTCGGCAACTGTGTCGTCGGGATGATCGCAAAGTGATCGGATATTTTCTTGTTGTCGAATATGCGCTTGTTCGGACGTACCCAGCGGTTTTTCAGGATCTGCGAGGCAAACGTCTGGTAATTGACGTTTCCGGAGAGACTTTCCAGCGTCTGCATACTCGTCTGCAGGTAGTCTTCAGGCAAATGGCGGGAATCCGTTCTCGGGTAAGTCAACACCTTGTGCTTTTCATAAAGTGCCTGTGCCAGTGCCAGCGTGTTTTTGGCCGAGAAGCCAAACCGCGCATTGGCTTCTCGCTGCAGGCTTGTCAGGTCGAACAGGGCCGGCGACATGGATGTCGTCGGCTTGGATTCTTCCGTTACCGTACCCTGCTTGCCAAGACATGCCGTAACGATCGAATCGGCAGCTGCACGGCTCCACAGACGCTCAGCACGTTTTTCCGGATCGGTTTCATCCTTTTTGAAACCGCCATCCAGCCAGCGCCCTTCGTAAACACCCTGCGCACAAACGAATTCGGCATGAACTTCCCAATAATCACGGGAAACGAAATTCTTGATTTTCTCTTCACGCTGGACGACGATCGACAATGTCGGCGTCTGGACGCGCCCGACAGTCGTCAGGAAAAAACCGCCTTCTTTCGAATTGAAAGCGGTCATGGCTCTCGTGCCATTGATTCCGATCAGCCAGTCTGCTTCCGAACGGCTGCGTGCCGCTTTTGCCAGAGGTTGCATTTCCTCGTCGTCACGCAGATGCTTGAAGCCTTCGCGGATAGCGTTTGGCGTCATGGACTGGAGCCATAGCCGTTTGACGGGTTGTTTGGCCTTGGTATATTGCGCGATCAGCCTGAAAATCAGTTCCCCTTCACGTCCCGCGTCACACGCGTTGATGATCTCGGAAACGTCTTTCCGCTTGATCAGCCTGTTCAGCATTTTCAGTCTGGATTCGGTCTTGGCGATCGGTTCAAGAGCGAAATCGGGAGGAATGACCGGTAAATTCGTGAAACTCCATTTACCTCGTTTGACCTCATACTCTTCCGGAGCCTTGATTTCCAGTAAATGCCCCACGGCAGAGGTCAATACATATTGGTCAGACTCGAAATAATCACCCTCCTTGGTAAACCCGCCAAGACTCTTTGCAATATCGTTTGCAACAGAAGGTTTTTCGGCAATGATGAGTGTTTTGGTCATATAAAACGGTATAAATAGCTCTGACTAATTCAGCGATAAAATCCGGTCACGTCAAAAATCAGCGTGGTATAAAGCGGGAAATGATAATGGGAGAACGCTGCAAACTGCAAGCAAACGATTCAATGTCCAAAAAGAAAACCCTTATTTTCCTTTTTTTCCAACAATTCCCACAAAAAATCCCGCTGATACGGCTGAAAACAAAATGGTCATGAATCAGGCGACAACCAGGCGACGATAAAAACCGCCTGGCAGGCTTTCCACATTTCCGGACAGTTCCAGATTCAGCAATTCGACACTTAAGGAAGCGGCATCCATATCACATCGCTCACTTAATGAATCGGCATCGACCGGATCATACCCCATTTGGGCGAGAATGACTTTTTGTTCGTCAGAAAAATCCTCTTCTTCCTTTTCGGCCGACGCCTGATTGACGACGATATCCCTGAAATGTTTCAGTTCTTCGAGAATGTCTTGAGATGACTCAACCAGTTTTGCGCCCTGCCGGATCAGTTCGTGGCATCCCCTCGAAAGGGGAGAATGGATGGAGCCCGGAATGGCAAAAACATCGCGCCCCTGATCAATAGCCGTTTTTGCCGTAATCAGTGAACCGGAACGGGCTGCCGCCTCCACTACCAGAATGCCGCCCGACAATCCGCTGATTACCCGGTTACGTCTTGGGAAATTGGAAGCCAGTGGGCCGGTACCGAGTGGAAATTCGCTGACGATGCAACCTTCTTCCCCAATCCGGTGGGCAAGTTCCCGATTTCTGGCTGGATAAACAATATCGGCTCCGGTTCCGATGACAGCGACCGTCGAACCACGCCCTTTCAGTCCCCCTTCATGAGCGGCCGTATCAATTCCCATCGCCAGACCGGACACAATCGTCAAACCGGTATCACTTAAGGAATGCGCGAACTCTTGCGCATCCAGACATCCCTGTGTTGTTGCATTTCTGCTGCCGACAATGGCAATAGATGGGGCCGTCAGCAATTCAACCCGTCCTTTTACATACAGCATCAAGGGTGGGTCCGGAATTTCCAGCAATTGTCTCGGATACCGGTTATCAGACAGGGTCAATACCAGATTGGCAGGATCTTCAAGCCATTCCCTGGTTTTTTCGATCTGCCCTGCAATGGCGGGATCAGGAGGCGCAAACAAAAGCTCCGCTATTTTGGGCGAAACGATCCGCTGGATTTCTTCGTAAGGGGTCGTAAAGATGTTTTGCGGCAAACCATACGCCGACAATATCTTGTGCGCTGTCAGGATACCTATTCCCGGAGTCATCTGCAGCCTGATCCAGGCGGCCAGTTCTTCCTCATCATACTTTTCCGAATTTTTCACTGTTGACTTTCTCTCTGCTGTCGTTGAAAAAAACACCTGTTATTCAGAACGATCGGGGACATGTACCGTAAAGCATAAACCGGGGCGCTATGTTAAACTTTCAAATTGTCCAATGCACGAAATTCTTACCGGACAATTGCTGGAAACCGGATGGCCTCATCCTGTTTCAATCCTGATTCTGCAATGTAATGATGTTACTGGCAAGCTATCATCAACGACTATTGTTCCTGAACTGATACAAATGGCACGTTTACCTATCCTGCGTTACCCTGACCCGCGTTTGCTGAAACCTTCCAGACCGGTCACGGATTTCGACGATTCGCTGAAATCGCTCATTGCCGATATGGCACAAACCATGTACGAAGCTCCCGGAGTCGGTCTGGCAGCCCCGCAGATCAATGTGCACAAACAGCTTATTGTCATTGATGTTTCCGAACAGAAAAACGAGCTGAAAGTATTCATCAACCCCCGCATTGTCAAAGCCAGCGAAGAAAAAGCCACTTTTGAGGAGGGCTGCCTTTCCCTGCCCGGAATTTATGATGAAGTCGAACGTCCTGCCAGAGTCAGCGTTCGCGCCCAGGATGCCGACGGCAAGGAATTCGAAATCGAGGCGGAAGGATTGCTGGCAGTCTGTGTCCAGCATGAAATCGACCATCTGAAAGGCGCTGTTTTCGTCGATTATCTTTCGCCGATGAAACGAAACCGGATCAAGAAAAAACTGCTCAAGGAAGAACGTGAAATGAAAAAAGGCAACTCGGGTTCTTCGGGGCGCAAAAAATGAAAATAGTTTTTGCAGGGACTCCTGAATTCGCCAGCAACGCTCTAAAAGCGCTCAAACAAAGCGGTCACGATATCGAACTGGTGCTGACCCAACCGGACCGGCCTGCCGGTCGCGGTATGAAATTGCAACCATCTTCTGTCAAGAAAACGGCTCTTGAATACGGCATTCCTGTCGAACAGCCGGTTTCATTGAAAATCAACGGCAAATACGGTGAAGAAGCCAGCCGGGTTTATCAACTGATTCGCGAGATTGCTCCTGACGTCATGGTCGTTGTCGCTTATGGCCTGATCCTTCCGAAAGAATTTCTCGACATCCCCAAATACGGTTGTCTGAACATTCATGCATCCCTTTTGCCAAGATGGCGTGGCGCCGCTCCGATCCAGCGTGCCATTGAAGCTGGCGACAGGGAAACCGGCATCTCGATCATGCAGATGGAAGAAGGCCTTGATACCGGTCCTGTGCTCCTGCAGGAAAGGATTGCCATCGACAGGAATGTCAACGCATCCCAATTGCATGATCAGCTGGCGGCTCTCGGTGGGAGAATGATCGTCTCCGCCGTTGCCCAACTGGATACGCTTGTTGCCGTTCCTCAAAATGAAGCCGGCGCAAACTATGCCGCAAAAATCCTGAAGGAAGAGGCCCATCTGGATTTTTCACGGGATGCATCATCCATTAACGATAAAATTCGGGCATTCAACCCTTTTCCCGGCTCTATAGCCCACTTTAACGATGTACCGATCAAGATATGGAAAGCGGAAATCGGCAATACGGTTTCCAGCGAACCAGCCGGCAAGGTATTGTCGGCAAGTGAAAACGGTATTCTTGTCGCTTGCGGAAACGGGACACTCAACATACTGGAACTCCAGAAGCCCGGGGCAAAACGATTGCCCGTTTCGGAATTCATCAAGGGTTTTTCATTTGACGCAGGCGACTTCCAATAAATTCATCTTGTTTTTCTGAACGATGCATTTGCTGGCCAATCAAACATTCTTTAACCCACAATAACGCTCATGAGATTTGAACACCTGATCGAAGTTAACAACATGGAAGAGCCGCGTGTCGATGTACTGAATCGCGAGCAAATATGGAATGGCCTGCTTTTGAGAGCCAAGGAACCGACCCTGTTCATCCCTCATATGGACGGATTCGAAATTGTCGAGGAAACGCCCCATTCCCTGTCACGCGTTCTGGACTTCGGCAAGTTCAAGGTGAACGACAAAGTTGAATTCGTGCCGATGGAAAAGCTGAATTTCCATATCCCTGCACAAGGGGAAATCATGGAATCCCGCCTCGAAATCTCGATTGACGAACCTTTCCCGGACCGTTTTTTCATTCGTTTCATCTATGAAGATTCCGCTCTTGAAGACGGTCCTGAAGCGATGTACAACGATTTCCGGCGTTCCGCCTATAAGGAAATGGATGTCGATTCGATGAGGCTCATTCGCCAGTTTGCGGCCCAGGGCCGACTGAACGGCCCTGTAAAAGACGATAAAACGCTCTTGTCCTGACTGGATTACAAAACGTCGAGCGGCATTTTGTGGTCAGGCGGAGGGAAAATGACGTCCAGTTCGTCAAGGACGCTCTGGTCAAGCGTAATATCCCAGGCCTTGCGGTTTTCTTCGACACGCCTGACGCTCGACGTTTTTGGAATCGGCACGGTTCCCTGATGCAATAACCAGGCCAATGCAAGCTGCGCAGGCGTGATGGACAGTTTTTGCGCAAGCTGTTTCAACCCCGGGCTTTTCAAAAGACGGGTCTGGTAAAGCGGAGAATAAGCCATTACCGGGATATTGCGTTTTTTCTGCCATGGCAACAAATCCCATTCGATTCCGCGGGACGCGAGATTGTACAGAACCTGATTGACGCAGATATTGCCGTTGTCGTATTGGGCGGCTTCTTCCATATCATCCAGATCGAAATTGGACACGCCATAGGCACGGATCTTTCCGGCATCAACCAGTGATTCCATCGCTTCAAACGTTTCAGACAATGGATAGCCACCTCTCCAGTGCAACAGATACAAATCGAGATAATCCGTCTTCAACCTCTGGAGACTTCGTTCAAGTGCAGCAACGGTTCCCTTGCGGCTGGCATTTCCCGGCAATACCTTGCTGACCAGGAAAATCTTCTCCCTTCGTCCGGCAATCGCTTCGCCAGTCACTTTTTCAGCACCACCGGAAGCGTACATTTCAGCCGTATCGATCAAAGTCAGTCCCAGATCGATACCATGCTGCAGTGCGGCTATTTCTTCTTTTCTGGCAGAAGACGATTCTCCCATGAACCAGGTTCCCTGGCCCATTGTCGGCATCGTGATACCATTCGGCAATCTGACTACATGTTCAGGCATAATTGATTTCCCCATAAAACGGTTTGACAATCCGGTCTGGCAACAACTTCATTTTCAATGCCAGAGCCGTCAAGCGGTACGGGATGCATTATTGCACCGGATACAAGCAGTGGACAAGAAGCTTTAAAATACCGCGGTGATGAAAGACATTGAAAACGCCCCTCTCGGAAAAACCATACCGGTTAAAACGGCCAGCTTAAAACCTGCCAGACAACCCGTTTTATCTGAAAACAAATCCCTTTGCTTTTCCGGAGAGACCACGCTCTCTACAGGCTGGCTGGCCTCCTTTGGCCTTTTCATCAAACGTCACCAGAAAATCATATCCTTCATCCAGTGGGCAGTCGTCCTTCTTTATTTTTCACTTCTTTTGCTGCCCCTGTTTTCCGCAAATATGGCTGAAAAACACTTTTATGCCCGTGTTTCAGGCTTTTCCCTCCTTATGTTCTGGGGCATCGGCTGGCCGTTGATTATGTTAAGCATGATGCTCGCAGGGCGAGTCTGGTGTGGCCTTTTCTGTCCAGACGGTACCATGACCGAATTCATCAGCCGACACGGGAAAAAACGTTCCATTCCGCGCTGGATTCGCTGGAAAGGCTGGCCCTGCACTGTCCTTGTCACTACCGTCTTGTACGGGCAACTGATCGGCGTATACGACAGCTTTCCGGCCACTCTCGTTCTGCTCGGTATTCCGAGCAGTCTGGCGCTGGCAACCGGTTTTTTATATGGCAACGGCAGACGTATCTGGTGCATGTACCTTTGTCCCGGCAATGGCATTTTCGGCTTGTTGGCCAGATTTTCACCCGTCCATTACAGGGTCGATGGGAAAAAATGGAAGGAATACGCCGGGCCACGGGAACGCCTCGACTGCCCTGTACTCATCAATGTCAGCCAAATGCAGAGCATGGCCGGATGCCATGCCTGTGGCCGCTGTATCGGGCACAGAAACGCCGTCGAACTGGGATTGCGATCGCCTTTTTCAGAAATCCGGGACGCTTCGGAAAACAGGATATCCGGTTCTGAATCGTTTTTGCTTCTCTGGGGAATCATCGGGATTTGTACGGCCGCTCTTGTGTGGCGGGGCACTGGAATTCATGTCCATTTCGCTCAGTTCCTTTCACATCAGCAGGATTTGAATGCAAGCAATCTGCCATGGTGGATCGCATCAGGCCCTTCGTCCTTTTATCTCCTGCTGTTCATCCTTCTCACCGGATCCGCCATCGCTTTGGCAGTAACCGTGCTGCTATGGTCGGCAGCTTTTTTCACGGGCAAAACCGGTCAGTGGAAACAATTGGCACTTTGCCTCATTCCGGTTACAGGCTTCGGTATTTTTCTGGGCCTTTGCCAGATCAGCTTTTCGCTCTGGCAAATCCATGGATTTCAGGTCGGGTGGGCTTCGATTCTGCAAACGATTGTCCTGTGCATCGCGGCACTTTTTTCAGTCTGGCTCGGTTTCAAGACGATAGTCGGCCAGTTCACTATCGCCAATCTGATTGCGTTTCTGGTTTATTGCCTGCCGGTTACACTGCTTTCCACACTCTGGCTAATCCATTTTCAGATATGAGTTGCCCATAAAAAAAGCCTGCTCATCAAGAGCAGGCTTTTTGAACGGACACCCAATCAATCCAGCTCCAGTTCTTTGCTTTCCGGCAACTGGAACTTGTCGGAGATCCCATCGGTTTCCGGAAATTCCAGACTGATTTCTTCCTTCTCGTCCAGATCGACGATGACGGAACCACCGGCCACCAGTTTGCCGAACAGGAGTTCGTCTGCCAGTGCTTTCCGGATCAGGTCCTGAATCAGGCGCAACATCGGACGGGCACCCATCAATGGATCGAAGCCTTTTTTCGCCAGGTACTTGCGCAAGGCTTCGGTAAAGATGGCATCGACTTTCTTCTCGTGCAACTGTTCTTCCAGTTGCATCAGGAACTTGTCGACCACACGCAGGATGATCTGCTCGTTAAGCGCAGAGAAACTGATGATGCCATCCAGACGGTTCCTGAATTCAGGCGTGAACATCCGCTTGATATCGACCATTTCGTCACCTTTTTCCTTCTGGTTGGTGAAACCGATGGACGATTTCTGCAGGCTTTCAGCCCCCGCGTTCGTTGTCATGATGATGATGACATTGCGGAAGTCAGCCTTGCGGCCGTTATTGTCCGTCAATGTGCCATGATCCATGACCTGCAAGAGGATACTGAAAATGTCCGGGTGGGCTTTTTCAATTTCATCCAGCAGTAACACCGCATGCGGTTTTTTCGTGATCGCTTCCGTGAGCAAACCACCCTGATCGAAACCGACGTATCCCGGAGGCGCGCCGATCATACGGCTGACCGCATGACGCTCCATGTATTCGGACATGTCGAAGCGGATCAGGTCGATTCCCAATGTGAAGGCGAGCTGTTTCGCCACTTCGGTCTTGCCCACCCCGGTAGGCCCGGAGAAGAGGAACGCACCAATCGGCTTGTCGGTCTTGCCCAGACCGGCACGGGCCATCTTGATACTGGCAGCCAACGCGTCGATTGCCGCATCCTGACCGAAAACCACACTTTTCAGGTCACGATCCAGATTCTGCAATTTGCTGCGGTCATCCTGATTGACCGATTGTGCGGGAATACGGGCAATCTTCGAAATGATGTCTTCGATTTCCGCCTTGCCGATCGTTTTCTTCTGCTTCGATTTCGGCAAAATGCGCTGCGCGGCACCGGCTTCGTCGATCACGTCGATTGCCTTGTCCGGCAACTGGCGGTCGTTGATGAAACGGGCCGACAGTTCAGCCGCCGAAATCAGTGCGGAGACCGAATACTTGACCTTGTGGTGTTCCTCAAAACGGGATTTCAGGCCACGCAATATCTGCACCGTCTGTTCGACAGTCGGTTCGTTGATATCGATTTTCTGGAAACGGCGAGCGAGTGCGTGATCCTTTTCGAAAACCCCGCGGTATTCGGTAAAGGTCGTCGCACCGATGCATTTCAGCTGACCGCCGGACAAGGCCGGTTTCAACAGGTTGGATGCATCCAGCGTACCACCCGACGCCGAGCCGGCACCGATAATGGTATGGATTTCGTCGATAAACAGGATCGAATTCGGATTGTCTCCCAGCTGTTTCAGTACCGCTTTCAGGCGCTGTTCGAAGTCACCACGGTATTTCGTTCCGGCCAGAAGCGCACCCATATCGAGCGCATATACGACGGCATCATGCAAAACGTCCGGAACCGAGTTCTGCGTAATACGCCATGCCAACCCCTCAGCAAGCGCTGTCTTGCCGACACCGGCCTCACCGACCAGCAAGGGATTGTTTTTGCGCCTGCGGCACAACACCTGAATGACACGGTCGATTTCCTCTTCCCGGCCGATCAGTGGATCGATTTTTCCTGCTGTAGCCTGCTTGTTCAGGTTCAGGGTATAGAGATCCAGCGGCGAATCCTTGCCCGCAACGCCTGCTTCTCCCTGCATTTCTTCCGCTCCCTCGGCCTGCTTTTGCGAGTCGGGCTGAACGTTTTTGCGTACGCCATGGGAGATGTAATTGACCACATCCAGACGGGTGACGCCCTGCTGATGCAGGTAGTAAACGGCATGCGAATCCTTTTCGCCGAAAATGGCGACCAGGACATTCGCACCGGTCACTTCTTTCTTCCCGTTAGACGCGGACTGGACATGCATGATCGCCCGCTGGATAACACGCTGGAAACCAAGGGTCGGCTGGGTATCCACTTCAGCGGTACCCGGGACGATCGGCGTGTTATCGCTCACAAAATCGCTGAGCATCCTCTTCAGTTCGGCAATATCGGCATTGCATGCTTTCAATACTTCAGACGCAGAAGGATTGTCCAGCAATGCCAAAAGCAAATGCTCAACAGTTATAAATTCATATCGTGCCTGACGCGCCTCTACAAAGGCCATATGCAAGCTGACTTCCAATTCTTGCGCAATCATGCTTCCTCCATCGTACATTGCAATGGAT